>JBDNGG010000545.1:0-3380 GCA_041689405.1 Terrimicrobiaceae bacterium
CCCGGACTGCGAAACACATTCCGATCCGCGTTTTCGATGACGCTCAAGAGCCGGGGGGCACGATCGAGTTGCTTTCTTTCATGAAGAAGAAATGCGGCAGAGGCCATCCCGTAAGGCCCAAAATTTTCCGTCGGCAACGATTCCTCCAGTCGCTCGATCACCTTGGGGTCGCGGGCAAAGTCGAAGTAGCGAATCGGCCAGGTGCGGTTGAAGAACGCGAAGCCCAATTGAGATTGGTAATTGCGGAATGGGGTGCCGAGTGCGGAGTCCGCCATCGGGCGCAGATAGCCGACCAGGCGGGGATCCCAGAAGGTTTGATAAATGTCGAGTAGCTCGCTGATCGATTGCGTAAGCTCGCGGCCGACGCCGTAGTGGGCGCGGTATCGGTAGGAGTTCACCAAGAGATTATACCAGAGGTTAAACACGTCGAGCGCCTCGAGATCGACCTCTGCGAGGTAACGTTCCAAAAACACCTTGGGATTCGTCCAGTGCTGGAGCGTGCCGGCATCGGAATCTGTCGGGAACTCACCCCGCAGGCGCACGCCCCACGGCAGCCATCCTTTGGCGTGGTAAAGGCTGCCAGCCCATTTGCCCGCATAGACCCCGACTTCCCCCGGCGGGACGGCGTGGACGATTCCCACATCCATAAGATTGCCGGTCTGAGCGCGCGCCATTTTCAAAAACTCCGGATTGCCACTGCGGAAGTAGTATTTCCACGGGAAGCTGGCGTGGCCGTAGTGCGAATTCTGCCAGACCCGGTGGAGGAACGGCGCCTTGATGGTCGTGTCCCAATTGTTGTTGGTATTGCCGTAGATCCACATCCCGTAAGCATTTCCCGCTGCGGCGATGTTGTTCATGCCGATCACAAATGCCTCCAACAAATTATCGGATTTTTCCCACCGCGGATCACCGGCGGCGGTGATAAACGGGATGACACCGCTGGCAGCATTCCACTGCGGATCGGTCGTCGCGGCAGGCGCGATCTGGTTGACGTTGGATTGGGCGGCCACCGCCTCCACCGGCGTCTCCGCCGGGAAATACTCAATGCCAAAGCGGATGCTCATGCTGACCCCGCCGCCCGTGCTGCGGAAGCCGATGGCCGCCGTATTCTCGCGATCCCATTGCTTCGGGGTGTTCCACTGCTGCAGTTGATTGAAATAGGATTCCGGCAACTGCAGATCGAGGAGCGGGCCTTGGTGGGCGAAAAGATTGCGATGGATATTTTCGCGGGTGATTTCCTCCTCGGGCGTCACGATCCGCCGACCGTGCTTCGGCCAGGAGTGGAATGTCATCAGGCCCCCGGAATACGAGATCTCTTTTGGGAATTTCTCCCAGACATCGCGCAAGAAACCGGATGTGATGAGCGGGCCGCCGTTGATGGCAAGCCACCCATCGGAGCGCTTCCCGGCGGGCTCGCCGGTTGTCTCATTCAGCCAAACGGCATCGGGGCCGGCCTGCGCGAAAAACACATCGCCTTTCGGATCCGCCTCCCCCTGCCTGGTGGCGCCGTCAATTCCGGCCATCCACTGAACCGCTCCGCCCGCGGATGGTGAAGCCGGCAGCGAGAAGCCCACATCTGCCAGCTTCTTCGCTCGCGTGTCGTAGGTGATGATCGTCCGCTGGAACCCGTCGATGCGGGCCAGGCCGGCATAGGCATAAATCCGAATCTGATACTGGCAAAGTGTATTATCCGGATTGGACGGGTCGGCATACCAACCACGCACGGAGACGGCCGCGCGAGCCGGCCCGCGCTCATCGATTTTCACCTCGGGAGCGACCCCGGCGGCGGCCTCGTAGCGCCGACCCTGTTCGTCCACCACATAAGCTCCCGCCGACCCTGCACCCGGAAGATTCACCGCCCCCTGCGAGCCGGTTAAGGAAATGTTCTCCGGTCCGCGAAATTGTTTTTTGGAGATCGTAAACGAGAGCGCTCCCGTATCAATGCGGATCGCGTCATCGGTTTCGGAAACGGTCAGCGGGGCGGTCGAGGTCGAGGATCCCTTTTTCAATACGTAGTTTCCAGCCTTCCCGTCCTGATACCTGGCCAGGAAGGAAATGCCCATCCATCGGACAGAGGCATCCTCCCCCGGTCCCCAGAAGGCGAGCGGACGCGACTGAGTCTGAATCGGTTTACCATCCTCCCACACTTCAAGGGAACCATCGTGGCCGATGGCCCCATACGCGAGCGGCGCCCCGAAACTCACGGGTGCCACGGTTGATCCCGCAGCCGCGACGGGCGGAACGATCAGGGGGATGCCTGCGACAGGGAACGAGGCAACAAACCGGGGTTGGCTGCTGACGGAGAACTTCGAGCCAACCAAGGCCTTCTGCACGCCGTCGGGGGGAGAAATCCCAGCGCTTAGCGAATAGTCTCCTGGGGGCAGGAGGCTTACGTCCATCTTTCCCGCCACGAGGAATGCCGGCTGCCCTTCGGCGATCACAAACTCGCGGGTGTCCAGCTCGTTGCCTTGAGAGTCGATGAGCGACACTTTGAGCAGGGAACCCACGGCAGCTTTGCTCAGGGATTGCGAAACGACAATCACCTGTGCGAGGGGATCATTCGGGGCATAGACCACGCGGTCGGACCAAATAGCGTCCGGCGGAACCCTGTCTGACGACGCCGCCAGCGGAGAAGGAATCAACTCCAGCGGCCCGAGCGGCGATTCGTTCTGGCGGGCTGGCAGAGCTCCCGCCGGGGCTGAAGCCCACACACCGGCAACCATTGCCTTCCGGTCGGCTCCCGACTCGGCAGTGACGGCTCCAAGAGACGACGTATCTCCCGTCTTTGCACCTGTCTGCGGCAACTGCCCGGACCACCAGGCCACCGAGCGATCAAGGAATGGCCTGCCCAAGGGACTCAGCAGCGAGCCGACAATGAGAACAAGAAGGAGGGGGAAGAACAGGCGGATCGAAGAGGACATTTCGTAAGTTTTTGATTCAGGGGTTTACAAATTCATTTTTGCTCCGGCCACGGGCCATCGCATGCGAAATCGGCTGACGTTCCTGCAACGCAAATTCTCAAAGCCCCCCGCGGAACCGACCTCTTAGCCTACAATCCTTGCCTCAGCAGCCCCGCACCATAAAAACGCTTTGCCGCTTCACGCGCGGCGGCGACGGTAGCGGAGCGTCACGATCAGGATCAAGCTGACCGCCAAGAGCAGCCCTGCCGCGGGCTCGGGGACGACGGTCAATTGGCCAAGATCCTCGTTAAATGTCCAAATGCGTGAGCCGTCGCCCGCGCCCGTCCAGATCCCGCTGCTGTTGGTGAAATTCAGCCCGCCAATGTTGTTTGTGAGAAATGCCAGGTTCAGGTCGCCAGCCCCAAATGCGGAACCGTTGAAAAGTGTCCACGAGCCGTTGTTGACCGTGACAGAACTCAA
>JBDNGG010000546.1:0-21118 GCA_041689405.1 Terrimicrobiaceae bacterium
ATATAAAATCATGATCGAAACGCCGACAGAGACCGATATCAGCCCGGTAGATTATGCCAAAGCGCCTATCAACGCGTCGCTTACGGCTGAGGATAAAATCGGATTTCTTCGCGACATGATGCGGATTCGGAGCTTCGAGCGCATGGCTCTGAAATACTATAACGAGGGGAAAATGGGTGGATTTTTGCACTCATACATCGGTCAGGAATCCATCGCCGTTGGCACTGTCTCTCTGATGGGTGAGCACGATCACGTCATCACCGCCTACCGCGATCATGGTCATGCGCTCGCCGTGGGCATGGGGATGGATGAATGCATGGCCGAACTCTACGGCAAGGTGACAGGTTGCTCGCGCGGGAAGGGCGGGTCGATGCACTTTTTTGCACCTGATAAAAATTTTTGGGGTGGTCATGGGATTGTGGCGGGCCAGATTCCGCTCGGGTTGGGCCTGGCGTATGCCGTAAAATATAAGGAACAAAAAGGTTCCTGTTTGGCATTCATGGGCGATGGCGCGATCAACCAAGGTGTGGTTCACGAGTCGCTGAATATCGCGGCACTTTTTGAGTTGCCGATCATATTTATTATCGAAAACAACCGCTATTCGATGGGAACCAGCCTCCACCGCTCGTCCGCGTTCCGCAATTGTCTCGCCGAACGCGCGGAGCCTTACGACATCCCGTGGGATGTCATCGATGCGGACGACCTGTATGAAATCCGTGCCAAAACGGCCGTCGCAATTGACCGGGCACACACGGAATCAAAGCCGACCATGCTCGAGATCGATACTTACCGCTATTATGGTCATTCCGTCGCGGATGCGAAACACAAGGGCGGGTATCGTGCTGTTGAAGAAATCGACGGATACAAACAAAGCAGGGATCCCCTATTGCTGTGGCGCAAACGTCTCATCGAGGAAGGCATCCTCACGGATGACGAGGCGAATGCAATCGATAAGGCATCGCTGAAGGAAGCAAACGCATCGGCGAAATTTGCCGATCGCAGCGAATATCCGTCGCTCGACACGCTCTACGAGGACGTCTACTTCGAGGTGGACCGCCAGACGGAAGCGGGACGCACAGGGCGTCATTTTTTCAATAACGAATAGTTCCATGCGCCTCGCACCGAACGAATTTTACATTTTGTCTTATCTGTCATGCCACTAATTGAATACCGAGACGCACTAAATCAGGCTTTTGCCGAAGAGATTGAACGCGATCCCAACGTCGTTCTCATGGGCGAAGAAGTCGCCGAGTACGACGGTGCCTACAAAGTTACGCGTGGGTTGTGGCAAAAGTACGGCTCGAAACGGGTCGTGGACACGCCGATCAGCGAGGCGGGATTTGTTGGCATGGCCGTCGGTGCGTCGATGCTGGGCATTCGTCCGGTCGTCGAGCTGATGTTTTGGAGTTTTGCCACCGTTGCATGGGATCAGATTATCAACAATGCGGGCTGTCTGCGCTACATGAGCGGCGGATTGATCAATATCCCAATCGTGATTCGCGGGCCTGCCAATGGCGGCACCAATGTGGGCGCCACCCATTCGCATACGCCGGAAAATTGGCTTGCTGGCGTCCCGGGACTTAAAGTCGTCAGCGCCGCGACTGCCTATGATGCGAAAGGCCTGATGAAAACTGCAATCCGTGACAATGATCCCGTCATGTTCATGGAAAATACGCTGCTTTACGGCGAAAAAGGAGAGGTCCCATCCGAAGAATACCTGATCCCGCTTGGAAAAGCGGACATCAAGCGCGCAGGCTCCGATATCACCTTTATCGGGCACGGCCGCGCTGTCCTTACTGCGCTCGAAGCTGCAAATCGCCTTGCTGACGAACATGGAATTCAAGCCGAAGTCATCGACCTTCGGTCGATCCGGCCACTGGATACCGATACGATTTTTACTTCCGTCGCGAAGACGCACCGCGTCGTTCTGGTGGACGAGAATAGACCGTTCTGCGGAGTGTCCGCGCAAATCTCGTCGATGATTCAAGAGAAGATGTTCGACGAATTGGATGCTCCCATCCGCCGGGTCTCCACGCTGGATGCCCCTGCAATATACAGCCCCGGCGTCGAACCTTACCAGATGCCGACCGTAGAGCGTATTCTTGCCGCCGCCTTGAAAACCTGCTGACAACACCGCTCTCCGACTCCAACCTAATTATTTTTTATGCCAGCGATTACGATGCCCAAATTGAGTGACACCATGACGGAGGGAACCGTCGCAAAATGGCTGAAAAACCCCGGAGATAAAATCGAAATGGGCGACATCCTGGCGGAGATCGAGACCGATAAAGCCACGATGGAGATGGAGGCCTTTGATGAAGGCACGCTCAAGGAAATACTCGTCGAGGAGGGGCAATCCGCGAAGGTCGGAGCGAAAATTGCGTTCGTCGATGGTGAGGAAGACGATGAAGAGCCGGAAGAAACAAAGCCTGCCACGAAGGAAACGGCGCCCGCTAACGATGCAAAATCTGAACCGACCTCAGTCGCACCTGCGAAATCTGATGTCCGCGTAAAAGCATCGCCACTCGCTAAGAAAATCGCCTCCGAACGCGGCGTTGACCTTTCCGGAGTTACGGGCTCCGGTCCGGGCGGGCGTATCGTCGCTGCGGATGTTCCGGAGGCCGGAAATACATCCGCACCATCCGTAAAACCGTCAGCCCCGGCGCCCGCAGCCATCAAATTGGAGGCGACCGGCGGCGATGAGCAAAAAGTTTCCTTGAGCGGCATGCGACGCATTATTGCCGAGCGTCTTCTCGCAAGTAAGACACAGATTCCGCATTTTTATCTCAGCATTGAGGTGGATGCCGCGCCGCTTATGCGTCTGCGTAAGGAAGTCAATGCCGCCAATGAGGTTGGCAACCTGCCGAAAATCACGGTCAATGATTTCATCCTCCTGGCAACAGCCCGCGCGGCGGCGCTCAATCCGAAGGTGAATGCCGCATGGGCTGGAGATCACATCCTTCAATACGGCAGCGTCAACCTCTCCGTGGCGGTCGCCGTGGATGATGGCTTGGTGACGCCCGTGTTGCGCAATGCCCAAAACCTATCACTCCGCCAAATCAGCGAGGCTGTGAAGGAACTTGCCGGGCGTGCCCGTAACAAAAAACTCAAGCCGGAAGAATTTCAAGGCGGCACGATCACGGTATCAAATCTGGGCAGCTATGGCGTCGAGCAGTTCTATGCGATCATCAACCCCCCCCAGGCAGCCATCCTCGCGGTTGGCGCGATCGTGAAAAAGCCGGTTGTAAACGCCAAAGATGAAATCGTGGTAGGTCAACGAATGAACATCTCTTTGAGTGGCGATCACCGGGTCGTTGACGGCGCGGTCGGTGCAGAATTCATGTCATCGCTGCGCAAGTTGGTCGAAAATCCGGCGTTGATGTTGTTCTGATTTTCTTCTGTCTGCCGCAATTGCTGCAAACCACGCGAAAGAAAACGAATAGCCAGCTATGACCTCATTTGATGCCGATCCTGCAGGACTCCTCACGGTTCCAGTGCGCTTTTCGGCTGCGCCGTATAATGTCGTTATCGGCGACGGTGCGATTGACGGCACCGGGGAATTAGCGCTCGCGGTTCACGCAGCTGGCAAAGTGGTCGTTGTCACCGACTCGAATGTGGCGCCGCTCTATGCAGACCGGGTCCTTGCCTCGCTCACCCACGCCGGATTCACACCAAATTTGATAGTCGTTCCTGCTGGCGAGCCGTCCAAATGCTTGGCAGGAATCGAGATGCTCTGCGACGCGATGATCTCCGCCGGATTGGACCGGGGAGCGCTCCTGATCGCGTTGGGTGGTGGTGTCGTCGGAGACCTCGCGGGATTTGCAGCGGCGGTTTATTTCCGGGGAATTCCGTTCATTCAAGTTCCAACCACGGTAGTCGCGCAGGTGGATAGCGCGGTGGGTGGAAAAACGGGCGTCAATGCCACCGGCGGCAAAAATCTCATTGGTGCCTTTCATCAACCGGCACTTGTGGTATCTGATCCCCGCACACTCATCTCGCTGCCTGCGAGGGAGTTTAACGAAGGAGTCGCCGAGATCATCAAGCACGCAGCAATCCGCGCACCGCAGATGCTCGATGATCTGGATCCCACACAACGCGATGGCTTGGCATCTCTCGTGGCCAGAAATGTGGAAATTAAAGCGGCCATAGTTGCTGCCGATGAGTTCGAAACAACAGGCCTGCGGGCCCTCCTGAATTTTGGCCATACGCTTGGCCACGCAATCGAAAATGCTGCTGGCTATGGTGAGTTGCTTCACGGAGAAGCAATCAGCATCGGCCTGCACGCAGCCCTGCTACTTTCCCGCGAGTTCGCAGGTTTATCCGAAGCAGACATGGAGCGTGTGCTCGACGCGCTGAGAGCATTTGACCTGCCGCTCCACATCCCAGCGCATCTGAGTAGTGAGCAGATCTTGTCAGCTATGATGAAGGACAAGAAATTCACTTCCGGGAAAATGCGCTTCGTCCTCCTGAAATCGTTGGGTGACCCTATCATCGTTGATCATGTCACATCGGCTGCAGTCCGAGATGTGATCGCTGTGCTGTCGGGAAAATAGAGGGACAACCTGGCTTGGGATAGCGCTCGGTCGTTCGGCTTGCCCCGCCCAAAAACTTCATTGCGGTAATATCCCTTTATTTCCAAGAGAGGGCACGGGCGAGGTAATTCCAAGTTCTTAGAGATCTTGACGAAGCAAAAATCGGGTGTGAGGTTCGTATCGAATGGGGAATGGCGTTGATACGAGCACGATTTTCCCCAGAGCGATTATTCGGTAATGTTCCACAGATTGTTGAGCCGCGAGAGAAGCCGCCATTTTCAATCAGATCCAATCCCGGAGAGAGGATGGCCAGATGTTCGCAGGCCGTAATACGAATTTTTCCTGGTCCCGCGGCGATAGCACTTGTCAGTCATCAAATAAGCGCCGCGTGAGGGTTGCTGAAGCGCAGCGGTGCGGAGGAAAACGACTCTTCAAGACTATCGGAGCAGAAATATCGCACTACCTGTGATACGACGAATTGCCAAGGATACTCAAATGATGCTGGATACCTTCAGGGTTGCGCGCCACGGGTGGGAGTTTCATCTCCGTTTCATTGGGGGTGACGGGGGCTGTACTACTTTCGGCGACGCTTTGGTAGTTGGCGAATCACCTAGTGCTGCTTTACAGCGCGTTTTGTTTGAGGAGTTTGTCCAGAGCGGGGGAGATTTTTTGGCGGGCGGAGGTTTCCATGCGGTCGATGAAGAGCACTCCGTGGAGGTGGTCGTGTTCGTGCTGAATGGCGCGGGCAAGCAGCCCGGCGGCCTCGAATTCCAATGTGCTCCCGTCGAGCAGCATCGTGCGGACGCGGATATCGGCCGGGCGTTCGATTTCGGCACTCAGCCCGGGAAAGCTTAAGCATCCTTCATTTCCAGACTCCGGTCGTGCAACTGGCTCAATGGCTGGGTTAATAAGCACCATGGGCATGTATTCGTTGGGGTCCACGGATTCGCCGGCGATGCGCATGGTGCTGGGGCGGTCGGTGATGCCCTCGATATCGACGATGCACATCTGGATCGATAGCCCTACTTGCTGCGCGGCGAGACCGACGCCATCGGCATCGATCATCGTTTCGAGCATGTCTTGCGCGAGGTCGATGAGTTTTTGATCGATTTTGATCACCTCGCGGCCCTTCGATCGTAGGGCTGGATGACCATATTCAACGATGGGAAGGATCATGGGGTGGGCTTTGCGGGTTTGGGGTCAGTAAAAGCCGGGATATTTTTGATGCCTGCGTCCTTAAGTGCGTCGAGGACCTGAACAACCACGCCAAACGGGGCCTCGCGATCCGCCTGCATGGCAATGGGGCGTTCCGGCTCGGCTGCGATGGCAATCTTCAAAGTTTCTGGTAGCGCCTCCAGCGTGACGGCCTCTTCGCCGAGGAGGATTTGGTTTTCATCCTTTACACGGAGAATCAAAGGCTCGGATTTATTCAAGTCCGCCGGGGCCGCTGTTCGTGACTCTGGCAGGTTGATCTCAAGCTGCGGCTGCTTTTTTTTGAACGTCGTCGTGACGATGAAAAAGATAAGCAGGATCGCAAGGATGTCGATGAGCGAGACGATGATGATCGCCGGACTCCGCCGCTTGCGCGTGTAGAAATTCATTCGAGCGGCGAAATCGACGGTTGCTCACCCGGGTTTGGGTAACATTTTGAGAGTAGTGCCGCGGTGACGGATTCCATCTCGACGGACATGACCTCGATTTTCCGAAGGTAGTAGTTGTATGCGATGATGCTTGGTGCCGCAACGGCGAGACCCATGATCGTTGTGTTCAGTGCCTCGGAAATTCCGCGGGCGATGACGATCGGGTCTCCATCACCGACGTTTGCAAATATCCCTACCAGGCCGGACAACGTGCCGAGTAAACCAAAGAGGGGCGCCACCCCGGTTGTGATTTCGAGGATAACGAGGCCGCTCTCAAGACGAGCGGTTTCGTGGCGTGCCTGGGTCTGCACAGCCTCGGCATTTTCTGTTCTTGGCCAGCTGGCGTGCCGGATCAGCGTGAGCAGGATGCGAGAGAGCGGGGTCGGTTCGGCCTTGATGGCATCCAATAAGTTCCCCAGATCATCCCCTGGTTGAAGCTTTTCAACCTCCTCCTCGACGCTTACGGGAATCACCGCCGACTCGCGCAACGCGATCCCGCGCTGGATGATTACGGTGAGTGCCACCACAGAAAGTAGCAGCAGGAGGATCATGAAAAATCCCCCTTTTACAAAAAAACCAACTACAGAGGCGAAAAAGATGGCAAAAATAAATGACATTCGGCGTGGATAAATGACTGATCGATCTGGCAGAGTATCGGGGAAATCGCATCCTGCAAGAACGGGATGCCAATGAAGTCCTCCACAAAATACCCGAACTCTAGCATGATGTTACCCAATCTCCTCCGCCGGATGCGTCGTAATCGAAGAACCCCCGCCATCCGTGACCTGGTGCGCGAGACACGGGTGACGGCGGCCGACCTGATCCAGCCCCTGTTTGTGCAGGACGGTGATCGCGCACCGGAGCCGATTGACTCCATGCCAGGCGCGTTTCGGTTATCTATCGCGGATCTTGTAGAGGAATGCCAGCGCTGTGCCGATGCGGGAATTCGCGCGGTTGCGATATTCCCAAAAATCAACCCTGCCCTCAAAGACCCCTCCGGTGCCCATGCGACGGCTGATACGAATCTGTTATTTGATGCGGTCCGCAAAGTGAAGTCTGTCGTTCCCGGATTACTCGTCATCACGGACGTCGCGCTCGACCCGTACACGGATCATGGGCATGACGGTGTGCTGGATGCCTCGGGAGATGCGGTTGCGAACGATGAGACGGTTGAGGCATTGTGTCGCCTGGCGGTCTCGGAGGCCGCAGCAGGTGCGGACATTGTGGCTCCCTCGGACATGATGGATGGCCGCGTGCGGGCGATCCGGGCGGCACTCGACGGGGCCGGTTTTGAACACGTTGCAATTTTATCTTACGCCGTGAAATACGCATCCGCGTTCTACGGTCCGTTCCGCGATGCGGTGGGGAGTAAAAAAGGAAGCACGCCGATCGATAAGCGGGGCTATCAGATGGACCCGGCAAATGTGCGCGAAGCGTGGCTCGAAACCCGTTTGGACGAGGCCGAGGGGGCGGATATCGTCATGGTCAAACCCGCCGGCCCCTATCTTGATGTGATCCGTGCGGTGCGTGAAGCGACGACGCTGCCGGTAGCCGCATATCAAGTTTCGGGCGAATACGCACAGATCCACGCGGCCGCGAAGTTGGGGTGGTTGGATTATACTGCGATTCGCGACGAGTCGCTGCTTGCGATCAAACGCGCAGGCGCCGATATGATCCTGACGTATTTCGCTCGAGAGGTGGCCGAAGAAATGAAACGATAAATGCACGAACAAGCCGCCTTGGTTGACTCACTGAAGCCCAAGTCTCACGACGGGCATGATCATAAAAAGGAAGCACCTGAAGATTGGCGGTTACTAACAGCGCTCGCAGCCGGGTGTTTTGTTTTTGGGCTTCTGGGGTTTATCGGTGAGTGGATTAGATGGTCCGAGTCGGTCTCCATTCCCCTGTTTTTGATCGCGTATGTGTGTGGCGGATACGACGCGGCCATCGATTCCTTTGAGACTATTCGTAAGAAACGGCTTGATGTTCATTTTCTGATGCTGTCGGTGGCACTGGGGGCGGCGTTGGTTGGTGCGTGGCACGAGGGTGCGCTGTTGTTATTTCTCTTTTCGGCATCAGGAGCGATGGAGGCATTTGCGATGCACCGCACACGTCGCGAGATCGACGCGCTGTTGCAGGGCGCACCCAAATTTGCCCGTGTGCTTGATGGTGAAAATGTGCATGAGGTTGATGTCGATGCCTTAAAACCCGGGATGATCGTGCGCGTCACGGATGGAGAAGCCGTGCCTGCTGACGTCCAGATCACCCGTGGGGAATCCGCGTGCGACGAATCGAATCTTTCCGGTGAGGCTGTGCCTGTTCCGAAAAATATCGGGGAAACTGCGTATTCCGGCACTATCAATGTGGGTGGTGTTTTCGAGGGGTTGGTGCTGCGGCCCGCAAGCGAAAGTGCGCTGCAAAAAGTGATCGGCCTCATCCGCAACGCACAAGAAATGAAGGCCCCCTCCCAGCGGTTCTCAGATCGCTTTGGAGGCGCCTACACCGTCGCCGTGCTCGGGCTTTGTGCTGCGATGTTTCTGGTGTGGTGGTTGATTTTTGACCTCCCTCCGATTTTTGATATCGGCGAGGAACGTAGTGCATTTTACCGTTCCATGACGCTGCTGGTTGTGATGTCTCCTTGCGCACTGGTGTTGTCCGTGCCGTCATCGATTCTGTCTGCGATCGCGACAGGCGCCCGGCGGGGAGTTCTATTTCGCGGCGGCGCGGCGGTGGAAATGCTGGCGGCCGTGGACGTGGTCGCGCTCGATAAAACAGGGACATTGACCACCGGCGACCTGCGATTGACGGCGATGGAGGTGATGCTCGGTGATGAGAGTTCCGCCCGGATGATCGCGCTTTCGTTGGCTGCGCTATCCGAACATCCGCTCTCCCGGGCGATTCAAAAGCAATCCGCTTTATGGTCAATCCAGCCGCAATCGATTGAGGCGGTTCAAGCCGTGCCGGGGAGGGGAATTGAGGGCGTGTGGAGGGGATCCCGCGTCATTCTCGGAAACCGGAAGATGATTCCCGACGCACTGCTTGAGAAGATGCCTGCGCAGAGCACGTTGCTGTCCACGAATGCGGAAGTGTGGGTGGCCGGAAGCGGGGTTCTGGCTTGCCTGAAATTCTCCGATGAACTCCGGCCCACTGCGCGTGACGTCCTCAGCGCATTGCATCGCGAGGGTGTCCGCACGGTTATGCTGACAGGTGATCGTGCGGAGGCTGCACAGGCGATGCAGGACGCTTCCGGAATTCATGAATTCCGGGCAGGGCTGCTCCCGGAGGAAAAGCTATCCGCGATCCAGGAACTTAAGGCGAATGGTGCCCACCGTGTGGCGATGATCGGTGACGGCGTGAATGACGCGCCGTGCCTCGCGGCTGCGGATGTCGGTGTGGCAATGGGAGCTCGGGGATCCGATGCGGCACTCGAACAAGCAGATGTCATTCTCATGAACGACAAGCTGGAGAGTTTTATCTTTGCTCAAAAACTCAGCCGTGCTGCCCGCAAGGTCATTCACCAAAATATCGTCATCTCCCTGGGGACGGTAATCCTGATGGCGACCGGCGCATTTTTGTTTCCAATTCCTTTGGGCATCGGTGTCTTCGCGCACGAAGGAAGCACCGTGCTAGTCGTGCTGAATGCGCTGCGTTTGCTCTCCGTGCGGTATTGATTAACGCTTGGCAGCCAGCACCGTTTTTACGTCGAAGGTGGAGAGGCAATTGATCACATCTGATCGCGTAAGCCAGCCTTTGCGAGCCATTCGAACACCGAATACGAGATCCTGAAGCCCGTTAATTGAATGCGCATCGGGGTTGATCGAGCAGCGCACGCCCTTCGACTTCGCGAGTGGCCACCAGCGCCAATCCATGTCGAGGCGCCGCGGATTGGCATTGAGTTCGATGATAGTTCCCGTCGCGGCTGCAGCGTCGATGATGGCCGGTAGGTCCACCCGATAAGGCTCGCGGGTCGCCAGCAGGCGGCCGGTGGCATGGCCCAGCATAGTGACATAGGGGTTTTCCATCGCCTTGATGATTCTCTTGGTCATCTCCGCTTCGGAAAGTGTGAACGAGGCATGCACTGAGGCAACAACGAAGTCGAGGGACGCAAGGACATCGTCCGGATAGTCGAGCGAGCCGTCCTTGAGGATGTCACACTCGACTCCAGCGAAGAGGTGGAAATCCTCAAACGTGGCGTTAAGCACAGCAATTTCTCCGCGTTGTTTTGCCAAGCGGTCAATGGTGAGGCCATTTGCCTGCACGGAGCTTCTGCTATGATCGCTGATGCCCAGATACTGAAGGCCAAGGTCCCGTGCCGCTTCCGCCATGGCAGAAAGCGAAGCCCGCCCGTCGCTTGCCGTCGTGTGCACATGAAACGTGCCGCGCAAGTTGTGCCACTCGATCAACTCGGGAAGCATGCCATTTTCTGCGGCAGCAAATTCTCCGAGATTCTCGCGGAGTTCCGGCGCAATGTAATCGAGGCCCATGGCACGATAGATGTCGCTTTCCTGATCGATCTGAGGAGGTGTTGCAGCATCCGGTTTGGTCGTGGAAAATCGGTATTCGTTGAGTGACCATCCGCAATCCAAGGCTCGGGAACGCATGCGCACATTGTGTTCTTTGCTTCCGGTAAAATAATTCAGCGCAAACGGGAATTCTGCGGATGCCACGACGCGCAGGTCGCATTGCAGGCCGTTTTTCAACCGGACGCTCGCCTTGGTTGGTCCATTGGCAATGACTGAATCGACGAGCGGGTGCGACGTGAATGCCTCGATCACGGCTGCCGGTGAGCGGCTTGATACCAGCAAATCCAAGTCGTGAACGACTTCTTTGCCGCGTCGGAAGCTGCCGGCAACATCTGCTAGCGTCACGTCCGGGTGGGAGCGCAGGTCATCAAGCAGAGTGGATGCGAGCGATGTCACCTCACCGAGAATAAACTTCCCGACGTTTTGTTTCCGGTGGGCGATAGCATCGAGGATCTTGGCCGCGGATTTTTCGCCAAATCCTTCCAGCGCGGCGACGCGGCCATCGCGGCAGGCACGTTCGAGCGCGGAGAGGGATGAGATTTGCAGCTTGTCCCACAAGACCTTGATTTTCTTCGCCCCTAATCCCTGAAGGTCGAACAACGTCAAGATATCGGGTGGGAATTCCTCCCGCAGATGGTTGTAAAATGGGAGTTCGCCGGTCTCGATGAGCGTCTTGATTTTTTCGGCAAGCGCCTGGCCGATTCCATCCAATTCTCCCAACCGGCCTTCGGCGGCGAGTTGTTTCAGGTCAGCGGACGTGGTTTCAATCGTACGTGCGCCATTCACGTAAGCCCGGATCTTGAACGGGTTTTCGCCTTTGATTTCGAGTAGGCGAGCGATGTTCTCGAGAACCTCGCAGATGGTGTCATTGGTCATCAGTCAGGGCGCGTAAGTTGCACAGCGGTTGCGCCACCCCGGCATCCATTTTGCTTCATTGCGGGCGGGCGGCGAGTTTTTCACCCGGAGCGTGAGGACCTGCTCAGCTGCTTTTGAGAACGACGGTAGGGGCGGCCCGGGTTTCATGGATTCAAGCACTTGAGAAAGTCCCCAGCCTTGGCTGTTATATCGTTCCGTCGGAGAAATTCCTTCGCCTTTGAAGTTCACGTAATCGATGAGGGCATACATCCCGAGAGGTTCTTCGGCGACCCTGTAAAAATTGGTGTGGATTTTTTCCCGGGATTTTTTGGGTGCCGCGGCGATCATTTGCGGGAGCGCATTCTCAAGGCGCAGCGCTGCGAACCGTGCCTGCCAGGGCACCGTGGTTTCGAGAAATTTCCGAAGTTCGATCATCCGCTTCGATTGAAAGTCGGCCATGAACTCAGTCCTTGTATTCCACGGGCATGCCCCCCCTTTTGCGACCCATGCCGGCATCGGCACATCGTTTGATGCCAACCATGCAACGAGTTTGGGGAAGCTTTCTTCGAACGGTCCGCGTTTTCCTTCCGGGTACCAAATGAAATGGCCAATGCCCAATGAGGCAAAAGCCTCACCCTTGTTCCATGAGGTGAGCCCGTCCACCGTGCCGGCACATTCGTTTTTCCAGATCCGCTGCCCAATTGCTCGCGCTTGCGAGTCGCTGAGTCGGATGCTTTGCCCGGAAACTGTCGCTATGCAAGCCATGCAAACTGCGGAGACTATCAAGTGTTTCATGTTGGCGAAAGGTAGCCAGATCGTGGCACGATGCCAGCCTGTTTCTTGAGCGCCGGGATCAACTGCCAGTCCTCCTCTCATTGTTTAGCGGGAAAGTTGATCGACTCGATCGCACGCACTGCGGTCTCCACGCCATTCTCGTGGCGCATTTTATCGCCAAGCATGCCCGCACTCGCCGCGAACCGGGGGTTTTTTATTGCTGCTCCGACTGCCCGCCCCAACGAGGATGACCGCACCGTAAGGCGTCGCAGCGAGGCGCTCGCTGCACCGAGTCGCACCAGTTCGTCGCCCCAAAGAAATTGGTCTGCGACGTGAGCGACGACAACGGATGGACGACCGGCAAGCAGTGCTGCCTGAGTGGTCCCCGAACCACCGTGGTGTACAATGACCGCGCAGCGTGGAAATAGGGCGCGATGCGGCACCCGCCCCACAAAAAAATTCATGTTGGACATCGCGAACTTGCCGAGAAGGGCATCCGGAAGCTGCATCACCGCGCGCACGCCTGCTGCTGCCGCGGCTCTTCTCCAGAGATTCACCGTTTGCTTGAGCAGTGTTGGGTTGGTCGGGACGAGACTGCCGAAACCAAAAAACACCGGAGGTGCTCCAGCATCCAGGAATTGCACCAGTTCCGCAGGGATCGTTTCGATCACGTCCTCCGCCGGGAAGTCCAGGAATCCGCAAACTACATGCTCTGGAGCCCAATCTGCAGGACGTTCAAACACAGCCGTACTCACTGTAATGAGGTTCAACGTCGAGGACGCCCACGAATGCAGCATGGTGTCTACCACCGTTGGAAGCTGGAGTTTTCGACGGAGCGTATTGACATTCCGTAGTGCGATTCGATTGATTGCCCATCGGGCCAGTTTCCACGCCATAGGATAGTGTGATGGCCCGAGGTCAAAAAACCCGGGAGGGTTGCGATACCGACTGGGTACTAAGCCATGGACCAATTGCACAGACACGTAGGGGATTCCGCTCTGCTCCGCTGCGGCCCGCACCGGATGCAGCGCAAAGTGACCGATAACCAAATCGGATTCTCGACATAATTCAACGGCCGCCGCGGTGATCTCCGGCATGACCGGGTGAAGCGCCCGAGAAAACAAGAGGCGCGCTTGTAGTGCTGGATGAGCCGCCAGCAAGAGCGCTGCTCCCAGAACCATGAATTCACGCGGAGATTTCAGCACCGGAGAACCGACCATGCGGATGCGAAAACCATGTCGTGCGGCGAGCCGGGAATACTCGCGCTCAGCGACCTCCGTGATTACTAACGTGACGTCGTGCCCGGCTCGGGTCAGCCCTGCAGCGAGCGCCGCGAATGGGCGCACGTCTCCCTCGCTTCCCCAGGTTTGAAGGCCAATTTTCATGCAGGGCGTGAGGGTTTCAGAAAGCGAAAGATTTCACAATCCTCGCGCGAATGGGTTGCCATCCGCGCCGATGATGGCGATGGTTGTCGGCTTTCATCACTCAGACCACCGAATTTCATGCTTACCATTCGCAAACTCAAAAAAACGTTCGCTGGGCGAACCCTGTTCGAAGACGCTTCCATGCAGGTCAATTATGGAGAGCGTGTCGCTCTTGTCGGCCCGAATGGGGCCGGAAAATCCACGTTGTTTTCTATCATTCTAGGCCAGGACGACGCCGATAGCGGGACATTACAGCGCGATGAATGGACGATGGTTGGATATTTGCCTCAGGAAAGCGAACCCGTGGGAGAAGAAACCGTCCTCGATATTGCGACCGGCCGAGTGGGTGAGTTACCAGCGATTGAGGCAACGCTGCGTGCATTAGAGGAAAAGGGGGATGTGGATTGCGCGGCCTATTATGAAGCCCAGGCGAAATTTGACGCGCTGAATGATCCGCAGGTCGAAGCGAAGGCAAAAAAAATGCTGACTGGCCTGGCGTATAAAGAATCCGACTTCAACCGCCGTGCGCGGGAGATGAGCGGGGGCTGGGTGATGCGCGCCCACCTCGCGCGATTGCTTGTGATGGAGCCGGACCTCCTCATGCTTGATGAACCGACCAACCATCTGGATTTGATGACGTTGCTCTGGTTGCAGGATTATTTAAAAACCTACTCCGGTGCCATATTGCTGATTTCGCATGATCGGCAATTCATGGACGAGATCATCGAGGTCGTTTTTGAAATCGCCGATCAGCGCCTCCTCGAATACAAGGGAAACTACACCGCTTTTGAGGTCCAGCGGGAGGCAAATTACGAACGCCAATCGGCCGCTTATAAAAACCAGCAGAAGGAGATCGCCGCGTTGCAGGAGTTTGCCAATCGCTTCCTTTCCGTCGCATCCAAGGCGTCTCAAGCGCAGAGCAAGATCAAACAGATTGAGCGGATGGAAAAAGTCGGGAAACCGCTGCCACCGAAGAAGCCGTTCCGGTTTCAGATCCCGCAACCACCGCGCGGCGGTCAGCGGTCATTGCTGTTGGAAGGAATCCACATGGCGTATGGCGAACATAAAGTTTACGAGAACTTGGAACTTTCCATCGAGCGTGGTGAGCGGACCGTGTTGGTCGGGCCGAATGGTTCCGGGAAATCGACGCTGCTAAAAATTCTTGCTGGTGTGCAGGAATTCCAAAAAGGGGATCGTCGTGAAGGCCACAATTCTAAGATCGGATATTTTAGCCAACATCGGTCGGATAGCTTGGACCCGGAAAAAACTATCCTTGAAGAAGTAATGTCCAGTGCTCCCATGCTGCGCGAGGAGGAAGCCCGAGGCGTGCTCGGGTCGTTTTTGTTTAAGAAAGACGACATCTACAAAAAGACACCGGTGTTGAGCGGGGGCGAAAAAAGCCGACTCAACTTGGTCAAATTTCTCGTCGATCCGCCCAACCTACTCCTCATGGATGAGCCCACCACGCACTTGGATATCCACAGCGTGGAATCGCTCATTCTGGCGTTACAGAATTACGAAGGCACGCTCGTCTTCATATCACATGATGTCCATTTTATCCGCAAACTTGCGACCAAGGTGCTCCATGTGCGTGCAGGTAAAGTGGTCCCGTATCCCGGGGGCTACGATTATTACCTCGAGAAGTCGGGTGGCGACGCTCGGGCGGCAATTACGTCTTAATGATTTTTTTCGTCTCAGGTTCGGTCTCCTCAAGCCCGTCCACATGGCTGGCTCCGATGTGTCCGCGCCCCTCATCAATGACTGATCCTTCCCAAAGTCCTACCTTTTTCGCGTAAGCGGCGCGGCCAAGCATGTGGGCGGCGACTGGCGCCGTGAGGAAAATAAACGTAACCGTGATCAGCGCCTTGGTCGCTACCGCGAGATCATGGAAATGCAAGGCGCTTCCAATGAGGAGCAATGCCACGCCGAGCGAGGCACCCTTGGTGGATGCATGCATGCGGGTAAAAAGATCGGGCATCCGAAAAATGCCAAGCCCTGCTAGATTCATAAATCCCGCACCCAGCACCAGCAGCGCCGCGACAATCGCGGAAATCATTTGAAGACTCCTTTTTCAATACTGATTGCCAATGCTACGGTCCCCAGGAACGTGATGATCGCGATCGCGAGCGCCACATCCAGTAACATTTTTTGCCCCGTCGTTATTGACGTCAATGCCAATACTCCGATGGCCATCGTCGCAATCACATCCAGCGCGACCACACGGTCGGGGAGAGATGGACCTCGCAGCAGACGCAGGAATGCAAACGCCATCCCGAGAACTAAGAGAAGGGTGGCGAGCCAGCAGCCGGTTTGAAGGATTGGGTTTAATTCCATGGTGGGCTAGCGAAGGATTTCGAGCACGCGGCGCTCCAGGTTGTCGGTGATGTCAGCCCGCAGGGCATCGATGTCATGAATATACATCGCATGAATATACAATATTTTGCGATCCTCGGAGATGTCGAGGCTGAGTGTGCCCGGAGTCATCGTGATTAAGTTTGCAAGCAAGGTGATTTCGAGGTCTGTCTTCGCTTTGATCGGAATCGCGACCACCCCTGGCTTCATGTAGTGCGTCGGAGTGAGGATGTCGGCGGCGATAATGACGTTGGATTTGAGAAGTTCCCAGAGATAGTAGAGAAAGAATGCGAAGACCTTCGGCGGTTTGGTGAAGTAAGTGCGTGAGTCCTCGCGTTTGTGATAGATCACCCACAGGAAAGCATAGCTGACAAAAAACCCGGAGATCAGCGTCCACGCATCAATAGATCCGAGTAGCCCGGCCCAGATCAGCGTGAGAAACAAATGGATTCCGCCGAGCATTATCCCCGCCCTCCCATCACTGCTTGGATGTATTCATCCGGATTAAGCAACTGCTCTGCCGCGCGGAGGGCAAAATCGAAGAAGAACTCCGGTGCCAAGCCGATGCAGACGGTGAGCACTGCAAGCACGACGACGGGTGAGAATAAAAACCAGCCCTGCATTTTCGTGAGTGCCGCTGGGTTCACAGGGTGATCGGCGTGCGGCTTTTTCCAAAATGCTTCGTTCCAGATCTTGATCATCGAGAACAAGGTAAGCAACCCGACTGCGAGCGCAATCGCTCCGAGGATGGCAGCGCCCGGATTAAAGAGCGTGTCCCCTGCGAGACTCGCCTTCACGACGGTAAACTTGGCAAAAAATCCCGACAGCGGTGGAATTCCGCCGAGCGACATGGCTGGAATGAAAAATAAGAGCCCCAGCCATGGGGTGGCTGCATACAGTCCTCCCATTTTTTTGAGATTGAATGTGCCCGTGTACCGCTGGGCAATCCCGCTGATCAAATACAGGTTGGTTTTCACCAAGATGTGGTGAAAGAGATAGAACACCGTTCCCGCCAGAGCCAGTGGGGTGAATAGCGCCAGCCCGAGAATCATGTATCCAATCTGGCTGATGATATGAAAAGACAACAGCCGACGGAAGTCGAACTGCGACATCGCCCCCAGCACGCCACAGACCATCGTGAAGCCCGCAAGAACAAGCAGCAGGCCATGCGTGAAGAACATATCGCCCGTGAAAATCAATGTGAAGACCCGGATCAGTGCATACACGCCGACCTTGGTCAGGAGGCCGGCAAAGATTGCCGAAATCGCAACGGGTGGCGTGTGATAAGATGCCGGTAGCCAGAAGAACAACGGGAAGATCCCCGCCTTCACCCCAAACGCCACTAGGAACAACATGGCTGTGATGGTCAGTAACTCGGGCTCCATCAGATCCTTCGTCTTCAGCGCAAGGTCTGCAAAGTTGAGCGTGCCGGTTTTCGCATACAAAATCCCGCAAGCCGTCAGGAAAAATGCGGATGAGATCAAATTCAATACGACATATTTGATCGCCCCTTCCATCTGCGCCCGTTCTCCACCAAGCGTCATCAATACAAACGACGAGAGGAGCATGACCTCGAACCATACAAACATGTTGAAAATGTCACCCGTAAGAAACGACCCGACGACCCCCAGAATCATAAAATGCAGGAACGCGTAGTACCCGAAGCGCTCCCGCCCGGCATCAATGTCTGCGACGGAATACACCGCCACGGTAAACCCGATGATTGCCGCAACGAGCACCATGATTGCTGCCGTCAGATCCGCGACGAGCGAGATTCCAAAGGGTGCCGGCCAGTTGCCGATGGTGATGGCCTGAATTCCATCTTCCGCAACCACAGCAAAAAGATTCACTGCGGCGACCACGAGAACGAGCATGCCTGCCACGCCAATCCAGCGCTGCGCCACGGGCACACGCCAGCACATGATGCAAGCAAGCGCCGAGGTAAACGGAACAATAATGCAAAAAGTCAACGCATCCATCAGACGTCCGTGCCCTTCATTTCGTCCAGGTCGTCGGTCCCGACGGTCTCATCTACGCGCTGTGTCATTGCCAAAGTAAAAGCCAGCACGCCGAAGCTGATCACGATGGCTGTGAGGATCAGCGCCTGGGGCAGGGGATCCGCCGCAGTGGGCGGAAGCGCAGTCGCTCCCTCCTCCACAAATGCAACTGCTCCGGTCGTTAAACCGGCAGACGTAAGGATCACCAGATGCACTGCCTGGCTCAACACAGCGATACCGAAGATCATCTTGATCACACTGCGGCGCAGCAGCAAATACGACGCTACCGCAAACAGAACACCGATGGTGATGGCGAGGACTAATTCCATGGCTCCACTCCTTTCTGGTCCGGGTCCTCGGGATCGTCCGCCAGAACAAACACAATCAAAGACACCACCCCAAGCACCACAATATACACGCCAACATCAAAAAATATCGGTGTCCCTAGTTTTCCGATCACAGGAATCTGCGTCTTATCCCAGACGCCAGTCAGGAACGGTAGGTTTTTGAAAGTCGAAAGCAGACCGCTTGCTAGGGCAACCGCAAGTCCTGCAGCAATCAAAGTCCGGCAATCCACCAGCAACAGCTTCCGCGCGGATGGCACCCCGAATCCAATTGCCTGCAGGGCAAAAGCAGCACCTGCAACGAGTCCGCCACAGAATCCTCCCCCTGGTAGGTTGTGGCCCCGCAGCAGGAGAAACACCGAGAACACCAGCAGCAGCGCGATGATGAAGCGGTTGGTTGTGTTGAGGATCAGCGTTTTCATGATTTAGGCTTCGCTGTTCCTTTCGGGCGGAGTTTCAGCATCGCAAGGATTCCCAGTGCCGCGATGGCAAGCACTACGATCTCGCCGAGCGTGTCGAGTGCGCGGAAATCGACGAGGATGACATTTACCACATTTCGACCATGCGCCAGTGGTTGGCTGTTCTCAGCCATGAAAGCTGAAATCGGGATGTTCGTGGATTCAAAGTGAAAGGCGACGAGCACAAGCAGGGCCATTACAGTTCCGAAGATTGCCGATAAAATCGCATCTCGAATCCGGATGGCTTTGGACGAGAATTCACGCAGATTTGGCAGCTTGTAGAATGCGAGCACGAACAGCACTACGGTAAGCGTTTCGATCAGGATTTGTGTCATCGCCAGATCCGGGGCGCTGAAAAGAAAGAACAGCATCGCCACTCCAAGTCCGACCACACCGAGAATAAGGATCGCCGAAAATCGTGACTTTGCAAAACACGCGAAGATCGCAGACAGCACGATTAAGACACAGACCGTGACGCCGAGCAGCGAAACGGGAACCATGGCCCCCATGTCCAGAGTGAACGGGTTGCGTGGTAGAAGCCACACAAGGAGTAGCACGGCAAATCCTCCCACGGTCAGGATGTAGTTCCGAAGTTTTCCATTTTGCAACACCCGCGTCTGCCATGCGGCGAAGGCAAGCACACCGTCGATGATTTTAAAATAAGCCTGCTCCGGTCCGATGGCGGTTAGCATGGTATAGGTCGATGCCGTGGCCCGTCGCCAGGCCCCTGCCGTAACGTAAATTCCCACGCCGACCAAGAGTGTAAGCATACTCAAATAGAGCGCTGTGTTGAATCCGTGCCACAGTTTCAACTCCACGACATAGGAGGGATCTCCAACGACAGCCGCAGCGGCGGCGGTGAGTAAGTGATCTCCGACGAGGGCCGGGAATAATCCGGTCGCAACCGCAACAATTCCCAATACCACGGGTCCAATCCACATCGTCCAAGGACCTTCATGCGCGTGTTTAGGCGTCTTTTTCAGCGCTCCAAAATACGGGCGCAACCCCGCGATTGCCGCGAGTGCCGCCATGACCATGCTTGCCCCAACCCCCAGCGCTTCCCACAGAAATGGCGGGCCATCTGCATCGAGCAGGGCTTTATAGAAATACTCTTTGCTGACAAACCCGATCACCAGCGGAATCCCCGCCATGGAGAGTGCCCCGAGGACCGCGCCGAGGGTCGTGAATGGCATCACGCGCCGCAATCCGGATAACTCGGAGATTTCGCGGGTGCCGGTTTCATGATCCACGGTGCCCGCCGTCATGAATAGCGCGGCCTTATACAAGGCGTGGGCCAGGAGATAGACCAGGCACGCTTTCACCGCCATCTCAGTGCCGATGCCCAACAACATCGTCAATGTCCCCAGCACCGAAAGCGTGGTGTATGCGAGGATCTTTTTGAGATCGGTTTCGCGCATTCCGAGAAATACGCCCGTGAGCATCGTGACCGCACCGACAGGCGCAACAATCATCGTCCATAGCGCGTGGTCCGAGAGGCAGGGATGCAACCGCGCGAGGAGGAATACGCCCGCCTTGACCATCGTTGCAGAATGCAAAAATGCACTCACCGGCGCCGGTGCCGCCATCGCGTTGGGTAACCAGAAATGAAAGGGAAACTGTGCCGACTTGGTAAAGGCACCGAGTAGAATCAGCCCGAGAATAACCGGGAACTCCGGCAATCCAGTGATGACACCCGTACCGAGTGCAATCAAACCGCTGATTTCATACGTTCCAGTGCCGAGTCCGAGTAGAATGAATCCTGCCAACATGGCCAACCCGCCAGCCCCTGTCACCAGCACCGCCTGCAGTGCGGACGTCCGGGATTTTGGATCTTCGTGGTAATACCCGATCAGCAAAAACGAAGTGATGCTGGTTAATTCCCAGAAGATAAACAGGAGGATGAGATTGTCGGAGGCAACCACCCCGAGCATCGCAGCCATGAAGCTGAGGAGATACAGATAGAACTTCCCGAGGCTCTTACTGCCGTGGAGGTAGCCTGCCGAATACCAGACGATAAACGTACCAATTCCGCTGATAATCAACAGGAACAAAAGGCTCAATCCATCGACGAAAAAACCCAGCGAAATTCCCAACCCCGGCGCCCAGGGGATCGATGCCTTTACCGCACCGCCATCGGCCATCGCAGGAATGAGCGTTGCGTAATAAACAAAACCGGCCAGCGGGACGAGCGCGAGAATCTTGCCCAAACGGTCTCCCAG
>JBDNGG010000547.1:0-3723 GCA_041689405.1 Terrimicrobiaceae bacterium
TACTTGTGGCCCCGGCTCTTCGGCTGTCCGGCGAAGCAATCCACCACCGCCTTCACGGCATCCGTCTGGAAAGCTTGCTGTTTGAATTTCAGTTTCATGGGTGAAAGGCAGAGCCGGGATCAAAGTTTTCTATTCTTTTTTGCGGGGATACGACCGAAAAAAAGAAAGGCGCGTCGCCCATATATGGTGGCGACCCGCTCAGCCCTGCACAATATGTAGTGATTAATTCCATTTCTGATTTCTTTTCCTATTTTTTCTATTTTTTTGCACGCCGCCAGCTGGGTTGGGCTTTTGTTCCCGCGTTGTAGATAAGACCATCCTTTCGCATACTCGTGAGCAAATTGCTGATTTTCTTCAGCTTTTGCCTGACATGATGAATTATGAAGGACGAAGAGGAGTTTAGGCTCCGCTTGGTGGATGGGTTCCGGCGTTGGTGGTCTTCTTTCATCCTTCAACCTTCATACTTACAGCGACCGAACCTCGGTCTCCGGGCTGAGGAGCTTGAAGATTTGCTCCACGTTGATTTTCACGCTGTCGCTGTCATAACTGCTGTCGCGAAAGACGGCGCGCAGCGGTCTGCGCTTGGCCAGTTCCTTCACGAGGTCTTCACTCACCTTTGGGTCGAAGCAGGCTGCGAGGGCGTTGCCGTCAACGAAGAATACTTCGAAAGTATGAAGGTTGAAGGTTGAAGGATGAAGCGCTGCGACTTCGCCTCCTGCCTTCTTTTCATTCTTCGTAATTCCTCCTTCATCCTTCCTTTCTTTGCCGATTGAAAAGGTTTCCTTTTTGATCGGTAAAGAAAGATCAACGCCCCAATCCACCAGCACTTGAAAGAGGAGATCTTCTGGTGTGCGGTCGGGCTTGATGTTGTCCGTGTGCGCCACGAGATCGGTCTGCTTCACCGCATCCGGTGCGTAATAAACGTCTGCCATGTTCGACGTGTCGATCTTCAGGACGCGGAAGCCGGTGTCGAGATTTGGGGCCGTCGTAGCAGCATTTGACTGAGCTGCATTTCCAGCCCGTCTAATTCGCTCTTTGCACAGCTCAGCGATCGTTTCCGAAATCTTATTTTTTCTACAAAATGCTATCGCTTCTTTATGGTTCTTGTTCTCGGGATCTAACCTGTCCGCGATTTGCGCGATAATGAATTTCCGGTCCAGGTTATCCGTGCTGTTCAAGTCCATCACTGCCTGAGCTGTAGTTCCTGAACCGCCAAAGAAGTCCAACACGACATCGCCATGTCCAACCTTTGAAATTTCGCACAAGAACCTTATCAACGACGAAGGCTTCGCAAAAGCAAACGGAACACCCAGCCGGGTAAGTTCATGTGAACTATTTTGATTGATGTGGTCCTCGATCAGGCTGTTCGGCTTTGCCGATGATTTTTCAATAACGTCGTTCAAATAGGTTTTCGTGAAGACGTTCCACTTCACTTCATTACCGTTCGAATCGACAAGATTCGAGGACCTTGTCTGCTTAATCACAATTCTTTCCTTTTCGGCTCGGTATGTGTCTCTGCTCCATCGCCACACTTTGTCGTCAGCGGTTTGTGGCGGACTCATCTCCCCATCTTTTTTGATGGTAGGGAATGTGTTTCCTGGAGGGATCAGCAAGGTGCCGTCTGGTGCTTGGATGTAATACCGCTGATTCGTGCATCCTCTCATAGGGTCTAGGCTGGTCATGTAGAGCCGAATAAGTTGATAACGCTCCCCCTCGCGAGGTCCTTCTGAATCAACTTGATCGTATGCAGCGTAATTCACTCCCCCAAAGAAGGCGGGACAAGAGCCGCGATCCTTCGCGTATGTGAGGATGTAATCGAAATTCGGCGACCAAAAATCTCCTTGGTTATTCGCTTTTTTAGACACCCGGCAGGCGCAGCCAAGAAAGTTGTCGATGCCGAAAACCTGGTCGCAAGCTAACTTCAACGACGCTTGCTCTCTATCGTCTATCGAGACAAAGAAGATGCCATCATCACGTAGTAGGTTCCGCGCCAGTTTCAGCCGGGGAAAGATCATTGATACCCAATCAGAATGAAACCGACCGTTCCCCTCTGGATTAGCTACCATTCTATTCCCGACTTCGTCTTTCTGGAGAGAGCGGCGAAGGAAGGCTTCGGAGTTTTCACAAAAATCGTCATCATAAATGAAGTCGTTCCCTGTGTTATACGGTGGATCGATGTAGATCATCTTCACTTTCCCAAGGTAGGTCTCCTGAAGCAGCTTCAGTGCATCGAGGTTGTCACCTTCGATGAAGAGGTTCTTGGTCGTATCGAAGTCCACACTTTCCTCGCGGCAGGGACGGAGCGTCTTGGCGATGGGAGCATTGGCGGCGAGCAGCGCCTCACGCTTGCCGGGCCAGTCGAGGTGATACCGTTCTCGCGGCCCTTCAACGATGTGGTCGGATAGCTCCTGCCGGAGTTGGTCGAAATCAATCAGCCGCTTGAGCACTCCCTTTTCATCCCGCGCCTCGGTGACGCAGCCCGGAAAGAGCGCCGCGAGTTTCTCGATATTTGTCGCCGTGAGATCGGGTGTGTGCAGTTTGAGTTTATCCATAAAATCAGTTCGGTGGAAATTGCGGCATCTGGCGGCGCATAAAGTCGCCGAAGAGGGGAACGGTAAAATCGAGATCGCCGTGGGCAGGGCTATAAATCATGCCTTTGTGAATGAGTTCCGCCCGACGCGGACTCAAGCTAGCCACTTTGACGTGGAGCAGATCCGCCACATCGCTGATGCGGCACGCCGAGTCGCCCAACTCGCCCATTGCCCGGAGAAAAACTTTTTCGGCAGGAGTGAGTCGGTCGAAGCGAACCCGAAAGAAATTCTCGTCGAGCCGTTGAATGATCGTCGGTCGCGCATTTCGCACTACATCCAAGAGGATCGGGCTCGATACCGCCTGGTTCCAAGCTTGATAGCCCCATTCCTGAAGAAAATAAGGATAACCTTGAGTCAGGCTGACGATTTCCTCCACCGCATCGGGTTCGAAACGAACGCCCAAAGCGGTAACTGGATCCACGAGAGCCTTACGAGCATCGTCGCGCCCGAGGGCTCCGATGGGCGGGAAGGCGAAAAGCCGCTCCGCATACGATTTCGATTCGCCCGCCAGTCGAGGAAGGATGGGCAGACCCGCTCCCAGAAGGAGAAGGGGAAGCTGGCGTTGCTGCATCCGGTGCATTGCCATGATCAGGGCGCTCAACTCGTTCTCCGCGAAGTACTGAATTTCATCTATGAAAATGGCCACCGCCACCTTTCGATCTTGGGCGGCCTCGGCCGTAGCCATCAAGAGGACGGGTAGGTCCGCCTCCAAGTCGCCCGAATCCGCAGAACCTTTCTCCGGCTCCAAATCAATCCCGATGGGGAGATCGCCAAAGGTCAATTTCACCGCTCCAATGAATCCCTTCAACACGGCCAAACCCCGCCGGATTTTATCCTTCGCCCCTTCCATTCGATCCAGCTTGTAAAAAAGGTTGCGAAGCTGAGGCGCCAGCAAGGCGGCAAGAGATTTGTCCTCGTGGGCTTCCAAAAAGAGCACTTCGTAGCCCTGTCGCTCGGCTTCCCTCGCCATTTCATTGAGCAAAACGGTCTTGCCGACGCCACGGAGCCCGGTGAGCAGAAGACTTTTCTCTGCACGGCCCTGCTTGATCCGACCACAGAGAATCCGCGCTTGCTCTAACACTTGTTCACGTCCAACGAGTTCAGGAGGCGGAGAGCCCGCTCCTGGGGAAAA
>JBDNGG010000548.1:0-6613 GCA_041689405.1 Terrimicrobiaceae bacterium
AATCCGCCCCCCGGAGCACCCAAGGTACAAACGCCCATCGGCACCTTGGGCAAACCCATAGACCTGGAACTGCTGATCCGGGACGGGAATCGCTTCCGTCTCCAAGGAGTCCACGTTGCTGAGGAAGAGGCGGGTATCCCGGCCGTCACTGGAATAATTGACTGTCGCGAGGAGACGTTGCTTCTCCAGAAACACTCGGGGACAGTTGACGAGGGGCAGTCGCGATTCCGGTTCGGCCACCTCCCGAAAGGAAACGATGGGGGTCGGGTTCATGGAGCGAACCAGGTGCCTTCCGGGCGCAGGAAATATGTGAACTGGGTCATCGCCTTCTGAACCTCCGCCTGATCGGTTCCACCGATCCAGATGATGGTCCGGTCCCCGTCCTTCCAATCTCGAATCCATGAGTAGTTTTTGGGATGTCTGCCCAGGCGTTCCCGGGCTCCGGCAGGAAGAGAGGGATCATCCGCCTTGGCGACCAGAATGTGAACGCGATGACCGGCCGCTTCGGTGGGGAGATCCTTCCCGGCCAACTCCCGAATGCTCGTTTGGAGGCCGTGTATGTCTTCCGAGGAAATCAGGGCCGCCCCCGGCTTGCCATCGGTGACGAGCGGAATCCCCTGCCAAGAGAGGCTGGGCTGAATGTTGGCGGTCCGAGCCAGATCGCGCAGACGGTCGAGGATGCCCAGCACGGCTTGTTTGGCCTTGGCATATTCTTCCCGGGTGGAGTCAATGGTCGCGGTTTCCGTGTCCCCATGTTGACCAAGATTCCATTGCAGGATGCTGGCGCTGTCATGTCCGACGAGGTGCTTGGCCTCCTCCCGCAATTCTTTGGGGACGGCATCGCCAAGTTTTTCGAGATACCAGCTCATGACTGCGGCGAGGTTCGCATCGTCAAGGCTTTCGCGAATCCCTTCAATAAACGGACTGTTGACCAGAGGAGCATCAAGGTTCTTTTGATCGAGGAAGGAAACAAAGCGCTCGCCCGCGAGTCCACGATCCAGCGAGTAATCGGTGTAATAAAGCCAGCTTTTAAAATAGGGATTAGGGGAACAATAGTCCGTCCCGAGCGACCAGGCTTCCCACCCGATCATTTGCGACGCGCTGGCGTTCTTGCGGATTTCGGTGCCGCGTCCCTCTCCCGCCCCATAAGTTCCGACCAGGGTGCCCTTTGGCAAAGTGATTTTTCCTTCCTTAACCCAAGTGGTGAATTTGGGAACAAAAAGCCGGTTGAGCGTCCAGGCTCCCACCACCTTGGTCAGCTTCCGGGTCAGGTCCAGATCGGAGACCGACGATGTGGTGAAACTCGAGGTGGTGAACAAACCGGCTTGGGCCAGGTTTTCGCTCCAAGGAAGAAATTGATCGCGCAATTCCCCGGCATGGAGTTCGTCGCCCATCGAAATATAAACATGGCGGATGCCCTTGTCGTGAATGTAGCGGGAAAACTCCCGGAAATACCACCGCTGAACCGTCTGGCTTTCTTCCGGAGAGAGCTGGGCCTTTACGCACAAGTCCTCGATCGAGGAGGTCAGCGATTGGGTCACCCGGAAATAGGTCAGGTTGTGCGATAGAGCCGAATCGATGAATGCGTCCATGGAGGAAAAATCGAGGACTGGCGGGGTCGCAGAGGCAATGTCCGCCATGCGGCTCTTGAGGATGGCGGAATCAAGACGTCCTTCACCATCGACAAGAAATGTCGCTGGCCGGAAGACATTGATGAGCGACCATTCGAATCCCAGACTCTCCAGATTGCGCTCAAAGCGTTTGGCAGGTGCGGCGTCATTCACGTCTCCATAAACATGTCCGAGAGGCTGGGCGGTGATGATTCTCCGGCGGGGGACCCGGACCGGGTGGATCTGGACGTCCAAGGCCACCATACCCACAGGTTTGTCTCCCACAAAAAAGGCCAGAGATCCGTTGAATTTACCGGGGGAAAGACGGTGGGTATCGAATTTCAACCAAAGAATCCGGGTCTCTCCTTTCACGATTTCCACCGCCTCTTCGCCCGTCGGTTTGAGGGCCATTGGGGGCATCAGCCAATAAGGAAACTCCCGGGCAATGCCGGGATCCTTGGGCCAGGGAATGGGGTCGGGACGATCCTGGACATAGATGGCCAGGGCCTCGGGCGGCAAGCCTTCGAGGTGAGTCTTCCAAGTCAGAGTCCCTCCGGTTTCCAAATCGGTGAGATTGATCTGGCGGACTTCAAACTCGTCCATGGCCAGTTGAACCGGAAGGGTGGTCAATACTTCTTCCGGAGTTGGCAACGGCGGCACAAAGACCGGCCCCTCCTGGGTGCCGTGCTGCCATTCGCGGTTCCAAATTAGGAACGGCGTCTTGCGGGAGATCCAGTCGGCGGTCTGGGTAGCCTGCCAGGTGCTGCGGGTGAGCGGGTTCGCCGCGGCAATGATATTGCGGATGAGGGTCACATAGGAACCGGAGTCTTTCCGGTCTGGTGACTGGGCCGCGCGAAGGCGAAACAATTCGCTACCGAGGAAGCAAACCGAGCCCTTCCCGACCGGCCTCCGAGTCACCAGAGCCATGTCATTGCCCCCAATCAAGACCTCCACATCCGATTCCAGATTGGTCGCCCCATGACCGCCACCAATCCATGAGGGAAGGGGACCCGCGGAGTTGACCACGCCCTGCAGCAGCGGACTCTTCGCGATCTCGGCATCCTTCGGGGTCATTTCTTGAAGCTTGCGGGTATCCATCCTCAAAAGCTTGCGCAGGGCTTGTGCAGAGCTTTCGTCCGCCATCGAACGGGGTGCCTGATTGATGAGAAGCAAATGGCCCCCCGCTTCCAGGTAGGCCCCAATCTGGTTTAATTCCTCCTCATTGTAGGGTCGTTCCTGCGACTGAGCGATGATGACCAGGGAAAATTTGGAAAACTCCTCGGCGGGAAGAAAGCGGCCTTTGTCCTCATAGACCCAGTCTTCCTTTTCGAGAATATTGCGGGAAATGCTGGAGACGTCGTGACGACCGTAATTGTCGCCGACCAAGGCAATGGGCCGACCGGGAGTGGCGGTTCTTTGGGCAAAGCCGATGCCGGAAAAACTGAGGAAAGCCAGCGCGAGAAAAACGAGCCGGGTCATCGAAGCGCATTTTTTGTTCATGAGATTTGGTTGGCTTTTAAGCTTTTCTTGTGGAGGCCATTTCTGGCAGAAGCGTGCAGGCGGTTTCGATGAGGAGGGTCCCAGACCTGGTAACTGGAATTTTCATTCAGTCCGACCAATTTTTCCAGATGCAGGGGATGCGTGTCCTCGTTAACGTGGGGAAAACGCGGAGCCGAATGCGTGTGGGTCGCTTACATTAGGATATGGTCGGCGGGGATTCCCTGGTTTTTTTCCAGCAAAGCCCGCAATTTTCTGACCTCGCAACTGCGGGTTTCAAGTAGATCGAAGGAAATCAGCAGAACCCGTGTGTCGCCCTCTTCAAGAGCCAATGCCTGAACCTGAATGGCGTCCAGGACATCCGGATAATCTTCCCTGATGATCCAGTTGATGAGCGGACCTGTGGGCGTAATGCTTGCGGAAGGCTGGCCGATCCGGAAATTCGAACAAATCTGCATTTCGCGATGGGAAGCGGAGATCTCTTCTCGTTGGAATGGGTGGAGAATTGGGGTCTTCATCGGTATAGAGACCACAAGATACCAAATTTCGAAAAAGGCAAAATATTTCTGCTAACTTGTGCCTGGAAGCAGCCGAGGCTCGGGAACAATCCAGCCTCCTTCAAGGAGCAAAATACTGACTGGAAAATCGTGTGCCGGAAATCCGCACGCTCGGTTTGGTGGGAAGTGGCGAGGAGATGTATCCTCGCTCCTACCTCAATTTCTTGAAACTTTTCCAGCGTCGGAGGGTGACCACGACGGACAGAAAGGCCACCAAGAGTGCCCATGTCGTGGGCTCGGGAACGACCGTCACAACGCCGTTCACTGCGCTGAAGCTTGCCGTGAATCCCGAGGCCAGTCCGGTCGTGGCCACGCCGGCGAACGTCCCGGCATAGGTCTCGAAATCAAAGATCTTGACCGTTCCGAGCGTGTTAAATCCGCTCTGGAATGTCAGGTTTAGCGTGCCCCCGAAGTTCACTGTTTGCGGTCCGGCTCCGCCGATCGCAAGATCGTAGAGACCGGCGGTAAGTCCATTGATCTCAAAATTGCTCACACTTCCGGGCGCCAGCGTCAGGTCGTTGTTAAAGGTGATGGTGCCTGCGCTGTTCCCGGGTGCCAGAATGCCGCTCCTGGCCACGGTGAGGTTGCCGGTCACCGTGCCGGTGCCCCTGAGCGTCTGGTTGGCAGTGATTTGGAATCCGCTTACGGCGCTGACATTGAGCGTCCCGTTCCCGCTGGCCGTGAAGTCAATCGCCGAACTGTTCGAGATCGACCCGGTGGATGAGAGGAGCAATGTGCCTGCAGTGACCGTCGTAGTTCCCGTGTAGGTGTTGGCCATCGTCAGGGTGGTGGTTCCAGTGCTGGCGACATTCACATTTCCATTCCCGGAAATAATGGCGCTGTAAGTTTTGTTGCCCGCCTGGCCAAAACGGAGCAGCCCGGTGCTATTGAGCGCAATATCCAGATTGTGCGCGGTCGCACTCGTGTCGTTCAACACCATTATAAGGGTGCCCGTACTGTTGATGTTGTTGAGGAAGGTAATTTTCTGGTTGGTGCCAGTCGCTAAGAAAAGGCGACCGGCCAACGTCACGGTTCGGCTGGCGGTTCCCCCAGGAGCCGCCTCCGCAATACGAAGAAAGCTCTCTTTGTTGCTGAGGATGGATTGGTCTGTAGGATTTTTCCCAATGGAGAGATCCGAACGAAGGGAGAGAGTGGCGTTTCCCACGCCGGAAAATTGGATGAGTCCCAATCCCAATGCGGAGCTGTTTCCAACAACGATCTCCCCAGCGGTCCACCCCATGGAATCCAATGAATTCGAGCCATTCATGATGAGCCGGTTCACGCTGGTATAGCTCCAAGTTCTGGCCCCAAAGCCGGGACCAGTCGATCCAGAGAGGTTGCCATTGATCGTCAAAGTCGGAGTGTCCGCGTTTCCGCCGGCAATTGTGAAGGCAACATTTTCAGTTTCCGTCTGACCCGATACCCGGATATTGGAATTTATAACCGCATTCTGGCGACCTGCGGAAGTGCTCCACCTCAGATCTGGATTGGTTCCGGAAAACCTTTGAAATTCTAGGGTTCCGCCAGAGACACTGTAGGTACGATTAAGTGTCCCGTCTAGAAACAACCTCTGAACAAAAGCCGAACCGGAGTTGGTAATGGCTTGGGCGGCGTTGGGCGCAGTGTTCCCCAGAGTCACAATGTCTCCCGCGGCAGGAAGCTGAGCCGGAGTCCAGTTATTGAGATTATTCCAAGATGAATCAGCACTCCCGTCCCACGCTAGTGCAGCGGCATGGACAGTCAGGGCCGGAACGAAACTGGAGGCAATGAAAATGAGGAGCCGTGGTTTGAGGAATCGCTGGATAAAAAGTCCCAGAAAGTTGAATAACATTTTAGTCGACCGATTGGGAATAATTGAATCCATCGAACCAGTAAGCACCACTCGGGCGGTCAGGTCAACCCCTTTCTTCGATTCTTCTTCGCCTTGGGTGCAAGACAATAATCTTCTAGACCAAGGGTGGGTCAATGGCCAAGGCTCGAGAGATTGGCGGTTTTATTCAGCACCAAAGGTGCGTTTCATCGTAGCCTGGGGCGCCCGCCCCAGGCACAATCGCCAAAGAATTCAGGGCTGAAGGACCCGGATCAATCCGTTTGGGACTGATCCCCCGATCTCTCCGAGCGTATAGACATGGCCTTCAGCCCTGGCGCTCTATAACAACCTGATCCCTTCCTGTCCCCTTCCCTCGGCCTGTCAGTGTTTACACTTTTCGGGCATGCGCTCTATCGGGAGGGGCGCATCTCCGAAATGTGCAAAGACGCATCTTCAAGGGAGCGTGGGCATCTTGCCCGAATTCCTTTGGTTTGCACATTTCGGAGATGCGCCTGATCGGGAGAGGCCCACTGAATACCAGTTGACACTTTTGGCGGCAAGTTGCTACTTCAAAAGCTGATCCGACCGAAGATCTCCTTTTCCATCATGAAATTCCGCCCCCACCTCCGTGCTCCCCTTCTACTTATCAGCCTCCAATTTGCCTGGCTCCTGCCTATGAATGCCGCTCCTGTTTCCATGAAATCGCATCCCGCCCTGCATCAACCGGCCTTCTCGTCGGACAAAAATCTTCCGGACGGTCCTCTTTTTTTCGTCGATGCCGCCGAAGGAAATGATGCCAATCCGGGGAGCAAAGACCAGCCCTGGAAGACAATTCAGCACGCTCTGCCGCGTTTGGCTCCCGGCGACACCCTTCTGCTCCGGGGGGGGGACCTACTTTGAGAACGTTTACTGTGCAGTCGTTGGCACGAAAGACCAGCCAATCACGATCCGATCGTATCCCGGCGAAGTGGCCATTCTCGACGGCGGGTTTTCGGAATATCAGACCCACCCCGCCGAGGCCTGGGAGCCCGGGAAGGCGGATGGGGAATTTGTTTCCCAGCGCAGCCATCGCAATATCCGGGACGTTCTGGGGATGTTCGGAGACTCCAATATCGGTCTGCAGACGTATTGGCACCTCG
>JBDNGG010000549.1:0-2352 GCA_041689405.1 Terrimicrobiaceae bacterium
GAGGATCGGTATTGAGCAACATACTCCACACCTCGCGAGCCCCGCAGCGGAATTCGGGGTCGTGCCAGTGATAGGCAAAGCGCACCCCGAGCTCGTGCAACTTTTCGCCCGCGATTTGCAAGGCCTTTACCTGGGTGCGCAACTCGTCGTCGGTTTTGTCTTCTTTTGTTTCCCAGCTCACCGGGTCCGGATTGCAGACGACCACGCTTGCCCCCACCGCACCGGCCCGCCGGGCTGACTCCAGAATCCGCTCGACTCCCTCCTGCCAGTCTGGCGTGTGAAGTTTCGCGCCGACATAAATCGAGGGGATCTTCAGTCCGGTCTCTGCCAAAAGCGGCAGCAATTCGGCGACGACGGCATCACTCGTCAGGGAAAGTTCCCAGGCATCGAATCCCGCCTTCGCATGGGCGCGGAGCACGCTTGCAAAATGCGCCTCGTAGCCGCCCGGTAAGTTGGAATACGCCTGCCAAGCGGGATACATCTGCGAGCCGAGGAGCGTTTGGGAAACTGGCAGTGCCAACTCGTTGGCCACCGTCACCGCCCGCCCGGTTCGAGCCACTTCGTAGATGGCATCCAGCACCCGAAGGTGGAAAACCGCCCGATCCCCGTCGATCCCGCAACTTTCGCGTCCGGCGAGTTTTTCCGCAAGAGCGTGCAATGGACGGTCGTGGCAATCGAGGCCCTCGTCGTCTGGCCCGGTGACTTCATCCACCAACGCCTCACCGGGCCCGCTCGCATGGCGCAGCCGGATCTTGTAGTCATCCCAACCAAGCCAATCCCAATTCAGCGCACCGCGGTCGCCCTCGATCTGGGTGAGAGTGGATCCGATGCCATGGCAAACGCTCGCCCGCTCATAGGACACGGGCACCTCGGTTCCATCGCCGAGGTGCAGCCGCAACTGCGCTGCCACTTGATGCTCGACATCGAAAATAACACCTTCTGGAATGTCCTCTCCCCGTCGCGGATGGCCCGTCCATGCCGCGTCCACAGTGATCCCCACAGGATGGAAAATCTCAGACCACACCGCGAGATCGTAGCATCCCCAGTCGAATAAAGTCCCGCCGCCCGCTTTGCTGCGATCCAGAAACCATCGCGACTGCGGCTGGTAGCTGAGACCGTTGATGTCTCCGTTCACCCGTACTTGCCACAGCACCCGCAAGCCTTTGCCGAGCTCCCCGGTTCCCAAACGACGACGAATCTCCGCCGTGATCGGACGCGCCGAAAACCGCGAACTGCAACACGCCAACTCCAGCCCAAGCGCACGTGCCTCGCTCGCCAAGGCCTCGGCTTCTGCGGGATTTAGCGCCGTCGGTTTTTCCACCAACACATGCCTCCCCGAGCGCAGACCCGCCAACCCATGCTCGCAATGCAGGAAGGGCGGCGTCGCCACAATCACGACTTCTGTCCCCCCGCTCGGCTCGGCCAGCATGGTTTCGGCGGACTCAAACATGAGCGAGCCGGGGAAGGCAGTGAAGAAACTATCGCGGCTCGCGGCGTTCGGATTCGCTGCGGCGATCTTTGGAACCGGGTTCAGTTTCAACGCGGCCTTCGCGTGTAGGTGAGCAATGGCTCCGGCACCGATGATAAGAACTTTGGTAATCATGAAAAGTAGTTTGGGTGATTCCGGGCTGAGATGCATGTCAGATCGCGAGGTCGGTTTGCGGATTCATGAGGCCGATTTGAGCACGTCCGGGACGGCTTATTTTTTCATAAGACGAGGACGCAATCGAACACAAGGATTGAATAGGTGGCGGACAAGCGTTAGTATCGGTCTGTTTTGAGCATCTCTTATTATGACAATCTGCGATTCATCGGCGCGGCCGAGATGCCCCTCTGCCGGGCGGAGATTGATCGCTAGTTCAGCAAAACCATCGCGCTCAATCTGCTTTGGCGCGGGCGCATTCGGTTTCAGGTGGCAAACCACCCGCCCGCGGAGCTTGAGGGGCCGCTGGCTTATTGGACGTATGGCGGGCCGCGGTTTATTTATGGCAACGTGGACGGACACGGGTGGCATCAGCTTTGGGTGCTCGCCGGAGGCTGGCGGGCGCGTCGCATGGTCGAGGGCGGCCTCGTGCCGGCGAGCGTGTCACCTTGGGGTGTGCCGGAGAACCCCGCCCAGTATCTCGAGCAGCTCTTTTACACGGCCACCTCGGGAGCAGGATTGCAACCGCCCCCGCGCCACGATGTCGAAGAACTCGGCGAACGCATCGACACCGCTCCGCTGGATGGTTATGATTTTGTCACCGAGGCGCGGCAGATGGGTGTCTCCTATCCGCACTTTCGTCGGCGATTCACCGAACAAATCGGACGCGCCCCGCAAGCCTACCTCCTTGACTGCCGCATGCGGTGGGC
>JBDNGG010000550.1:0-12188 GCA_041689405.1 Terrimicrobiaceae bacterium
CGACACGGTGGCCGGGTTCATCTCGAGCGTCCATTCTTTGACTGCCGAAAAATCGATTCGCTCGCGCAACCCCCCGAGCAGAAACTCAAGTTGACTTGTGCTCAGCGCACTTGGCGTCCCGCCCCCAAAGAATATCGTCTCCGGTTGTAACGTTGCCGCATGATTCTCAGCATCGACAAGCATCGCATCGAGAAAGGCCCGCGTTTTGTTCCGGTCACTGGCTTCCTTGTAGAAGCTGCAATACGGGCAGATTTTCGGACAAAATGGAATGTGCGCGTAGAGATGCTTGATCACGGAAGGAGAATCACCGAGTCTCCGCCCGTGTGCAACCGGGGAAATAGTTCGTCGGTTTGACACGGTATACTGCAGGACCGAAGTTCACGCGCTGTGCTCCAACGATTGATTCCCATTTTGACATTGCTGACGCTGGCCGCGGTGTCGGGCCATGCGCAGACGCTGGCCGACCTGCCGCCGCCGAAAATTGCATCGGCGCCGGTGGAGAAATCCCGCGTTTTTTACGTGATGGATTCCGCTTCGCTTGTCCGTGGATTTGACACCAACGACGCTGTCGTGCAGCGCATGGTCGATGCGTTGGTGATGGCTACAGCCGGGCGCCCGACGATCACCGAGGCATGGCACGCATTCGTTCACCCCACGGATATCGTGGGAATCAAAGTCTCGACCTCGCAGGGTGCCATCGGAGGCACCAAGCTGGCGGTCGTCCGCGCGATTGCCAAGGGTCTGCAAAAAGCGGGCATTTCTCCGGACCGGATTCTTGTTTGGGACAAAAACCGTGACGATTTGGAAGCAGCGGGGTATCTGCAGGAGACCAAAGATTTTACCGTTCGGTGGATTGACCCGGCGGATGGATACGACCGTCAGGCAATGATAACAGCGCCGGTCCTCGGGAGATTGATCTGGGGTGACAGTCGGTTTGGGCTGCGAGAGGGAAATCGGCTCGAAGACAAGCTCTCGATGGGCGACCAGCTCAGCAGCACCAGTTATTTTGCATCCATCCTGAGTCGGGAAGTGACCAAAGTCATCAACGTCCCGTCATTATCCGACAGTTTTCTCACCGGGATTCACGGGGCGATTGCGAACATAACGCTATCTAACGTAGACAACTGGCGCCGCTTTACGCGCCCGCCGGATTTTGGCAACCCCTTTCTGGCGGAGATCTACGCCGACCCGACCGTGCGGGATAAAGTTGCGCTGACAATTCTCGATGGTCTGGCGCTCCAGTTTGCTGGCGGACCATTTCCCAACCCGAATTTTGTTCGCCAGGGCTTTGCGATATTTGCCAGTCAGGATGCTGTCGCCGTCGATGCGACCGCACTCCGGATGATCGAGGAATACCGCGTCGCCTACAAACTTCCGCGGATCACGAAAGTCGCAGCGCATATAGAAAGCGCGGCCGCGCTCGGGTTGGGCCGCGCCAACGAAGACGAGATTCAAACGATCCGTGTCGGCATGGAGGGGGTCCGGTGAATCTTCGGGACCATCTGCTCCGTGGCACCTCGCGGTCGTTTTACCTGAGCCTGCGGTGGCTGCCGGGATCCGTCCGCGATTCGATTGCGCTGGGATATCTTCTGGCGCGGGCTTCGGATAGTATTGCCGACGCCTCGCTAGCTCCGCTGGATCGTCGGGTGGAAGCGTTGCACGCGCTCCGGGATGGGGACGTCGGGACGCGAATCATCGACGAGCTTGCGAGCTATCAGACGAAACCAGCCGAGCAGGAGCTCGTGCAGAACCTGCCTGGACTATTGGACGATCTCGAGCGATCACCCGATCAGGCGGCATTGCAGGGGGTCTGGTCAAAAATTCTTGAGGGGCAGATTTTCGATTTGGTCCGTTTTGTGCAACGCCCGGATCCCCTCACCCCGGAGGAGCTCGACGAATATACCTATCTTGTCGCTGGCTCGGTTGGGGAATTCTGGTCGACGCTCTGCAGAGAGCGCATTACCGATTTTTCCACGATGTCCGCTGAGCCACACAAACTCCTGGCCTGCAATTACGGCAAGGGTCTGCAGCGCGTGAACATCCTCCGGGATTATCGGGCGGATGCGGCTGCGGGTCGGTCGTATTTGGGACCGGGTCGGTTCGAGGTCGAACGTGAGACCGCACAGAAGCAACTTAACGATGGCCTTGCTTGGGTGGGTGCCGTCCGCGGGGGTCGCATGCGACTCAGTGCCGTTCTTCCCGCCGCCATCGCACTCGAAATGCTCCCCCACTTCGGTGAGGCTGCGGACGTGGTGAAACTGTCGCGCCGCGCGATTCGTCGACACTTATTCACCGCAGTTCCCATTCTTTGGTCATCCCGCTGGCAACCGATTTCGCCGAAGGGCATCACAGCAGCGTCGCTTAAAGCACCTTAATAATTGATTTGAACCTCCCCACGGGAAGCAAATTTTCCAGTAGCCATCATGACGCGTCAAAACCGAAACCGACTACCGATTTTGCTGGTGCTTGCAGTGGTGATCATCGCCTCTGCTGGTGCCATTTGGTGGAACATGTATTCCGCGCGCAGGCCCATTTCCGGGAGTGGCGGGTTGTATTTTCCCAATGAGGTAGTTATCGATGTGCCCCAGTTTTTTCAGAACGATCCGCAGTGGGCATCCGACCCGCTTGGCCCAACGGATGGCACGCTGGGTGCCGAGGGTTGTGCGGTCGCATCGGCAGCTATGGTACTGGCCTCATACGGTGCAGACCTTGATCCCGGGCGGCTCAATGCCTTTGTGCAGAAAATCAACGGCTTCACTCCCGAGGGATGGCTTTACTGGGAAGCCGCATCCGCATACCCGCCCATCGTCGCAGATCATGTTTACGAAGATCTTCCGTCTTACCGCCTCATCGATGCGAACCTGCTCGCCGGAAATCCCGTCATCGTACGACTGCGCTACCCGAGTGGAATCACCCATTTTGTGGTCATCGTCGGCAAACGCGGATTCGACTATTTAGTGCGTGATCCGGGTGCTGATGGAGCCCGTGGCGTCTACCAGTTACGCGATTTTCCATCACCAATTGAAGCGCTTAGATTCTATAAGAAACGGGAATTAGGGAATTTAGGATTGCAGTGACGCGGTAAAAATGGAACCTATCCCAAAACTGTTTTGTTTAATGAAAATTCCATCGTTCACTGTCCCGGCGACCATCCTTCTGGTATTATTTGCTGCTTGCGAAAATGAATCCCGTCCGCGCACCCGCACCGGCGCGGGATCGGCCGCAACAACCGGGGGTAACCAATTCGGGTACCAAACCACTCCGGGAACGGCAAATGACTTTGTTACCGATGAGACCACTCCGCCGCCGATGGCCACGCCCACTCCAGAGCCTACGCCTGATGCAGTCGTGAGTGCCGTCCCGACGCCGCAGCCAACTCCTGTCGCCGCTCCCACACGCGAACTTCCCTACGGCACTCCAGTGCCAGGAAAACAGGGTTTTGTGACCAGCCCTCATGCCCCGTACGCGGGCTATGTGGATGTGCGCGGATTCCCTCCGAATACCGAAGTGAAAGACCCGTATTCGGGTAAGATTTTCCTCGTCCCCTGAGCCCGGTCGCCATACTCGGGCCCGGATTGATCGGAGGATCCATCGGGCTTGCGCTCAAAGAAAAATCGCCGGATACCGAAATCCGGGTCTGGGCCCGGCGTGAGGCTGCCCTCTCCGGAATCACCGCTGCCGGGTTTGCAACCATGGCATCGACATCGCTTGATGCCGTTTTACGTGGGGCGAAACTGGTAGTCTTGTGCACACCCGTCGAGGTGATGCCCGATTTGGCTGCTTTACTTTTACCACCCCTCGATTCCGATGCCCTCGTGACTGACGCAGGCAGCGTCAAACAGGTGGTTTTGGATGCGATGGTTCCCGTCCTAAAACACCAGTTCATCGGCGCCCACCCGATTGCCGGGTCGGATCGGGCCGGAATCGAGGCTGCCCGGGCGGATTTATACGAAGGTGCAACCTGTGTGGTCACTCCGACCAGCGACTCCCCGCGATCCGCGGTGGAGCGAGTCACTGCATTTTGGAAATTTCTCGGATGCCGGGTGATTGAAATGTCCGCAGCAGAGCACGACGCACGGCTTGCATTTACGAGTCACCTTCCGCATGTAGCGGCAGCAGCATTGGCAATGACCGTGGACCGGAGCGCCCCCGACTGGACTGATTTTGTGGGTGGGGGGTTTCGGGATTCCACGCGGATCGCAGCATCAAATCCGGACCTTTGGACTGGAATCTTGCTCGCAAATGAAACTTCGGTCACAAGATCGATTGCCGAGATGCAGGAAATACTGCAAGAATTCCGCGTTGCCGTGGAATCACGAGACGCAAATACCCTGCGCAGATTGTTTGCGGAGGCACGTACCAGCCGGAATCGGCTCAACTCAGATTTGGATGGAATTTAGATCACATAAAGCCCCATTAATCCGCGCAGAGATCACCGTGCCCGGAGACAAAAGCATCTCGCACCGCGCAATTATGATCGGCGCGCTCTCAAATGGAGAGTGCCGGATTTCCAATTTTCTCGAAGGCGAGGACTGTCTCGCCACCATGGAAGCCATGCGAAAATTGGGAGTGGAAATTGAACACCCCGAGCCCGGCACGGTGATTGTTCATGGATGCCGCGGGCAATTCCGTAAACCGGAATCTGACATCGATTGCGGCAACTCGGGCACGACCGTTCGGCTCCTTTCCGGAATCCTTGCCGCACAGCCGTTTTCCTGCCGGATGACGGGTGATGCGTCGCTCTCGAAGCGTCCAATGCGGCGCGTGATCGAGCCGCTGCGTCTGATGGGGGCCGACCTGAAATCGGAAGGCGGCAACGAAACTCTGCCACTAAAAATTACCGGCTCGAAACTCACAGGCATCACTTACGAAATGCCTGTGGCAAGCGCCCAAGTAAAAAGCGCGATCCTCCTCGCCGGACTTCTTGCGAAAGGAAAAACCTCGGTTATTGAGCCCGCGCCTTCCCGGGATCACACCGAGCGGATGCTGAACTACTTTCTGGTCCGGACCATGCGAGATGGCAAAACTATCTCGACTTACGGCGGTCAAGTGCCCGAATCACGCGACTTTACTGTACCCGGCGATATCTCCAGTGCCGCCTTCTGGCTCGTAGCCGCTGCCGCTCAGCCGAACTCACGGCTTCTCGTCGAAAAGGTCGGCTTGAACCCCACACGTACCGGCATCCTTGGTGTTCTGATTCGTATGGGTGCCCGCGTCCGTGAAGTCGTGGACGAATTAGATCAGGGAGAAGATTGTGGAACGATCGACATCAAGGGTGCATATCTTCGGGGAACCGAAATCGGTGGTAACGAAATCGCCAACGTGATCGACGAAATCCCCATCCTTGCCGTGGCGGGCGCGCTCGCTGAAGGTAAGACGACCATCCGCGACGCCAAAGAATTGCGGGTGAAAGAAACGGACCGGATCGCCGCCGTTGCGGGAAACCTGCGCGCCATGGGCGTGGACGTCGAGGAATTTGAGGACGGCATGACGATCACCGGCGGGATGCCTCTCCGCGGGGCACGGCTTCAGTCATTTGGAGACCACCGCATCGCCATGGCATTTGCGGTCGCCGGCTTATTTGCAAAAGGAGAGACGATTATTGAGGGTGTCGAATGCGTCGCCACATCGTATCCCGGTTTTGAGACCATGCTCGAGATGATCAAATCAGGGAAAGGCATGCGCCGCCGCGGCCTTGTAGTGCTCGGCTCGGGCAGCCCCGGTGGCTCCCGTCCCCTCCAGCCTGACGAGGAGGACGAATGAGCGATGCTCCCTTAGTGATCGCGATTGACGGTCCCGCCGCATCGGGAAAGAGCACGGTCGCGCGAGGTCTCGCAAAACAATATGGGTTCTTCTATGTGAACTCAGGTAGCATGTACCGCACGCTCACGTGGTATGTTCTCAGCCGGGATGGCAATCCGCTCGACCCGGTGGAGGTCGAATCCTTACTTAACTCCGCCACGTTGCATACAGGTTTTGACAGCGGTGCTTCCTACCTTGAAATCGACGGCATCCGCCCGACGGCCGAGCTGCTGTCGGAGGATATCAACCGCTCCGTGTCCGCGGTATCGACGGTTCCCGCGGTGCGGCAGCGGTTGCTGCACGAATTGCGGGAATTAGCGAATCGGGTAAATGTTGTTGTCGAAGGGCGTGATATCGGCTCAGTGGTTTTTCCCGACACTCCGTTTAAATTCTATCTCGATGCCCCGCAGATTCTTCGTCAACAACGCCGCGAGGCTCAAGGACAAAAAGATCAGATCGCGTTGCGAGACCAGATCGATTCGTCGCGGCACACCGCTCCTCTCGTGATCTCACCAGATGCGTGGGTGATTGACACCGGTCCGCTTGATCTAGATGGCGTGATCCTGGCAATTTGCGAGCGACTCACCCAGTCGGGTCTTCATCCTGTACAGCCATGACCTTCGTTTACAATGTCTTCTGCAATCTAGCGAAGATTATTGCCTACGTCTTTTTTTCCTACCGCGTCATACACCGTGAACGCCTCCCCGAGGAGGGTCCGCTCATTCTCGCGGTCAATCACCAAAGCTTTTTCGACCCTCCCCTTGCTGGCATTTGCTCGCGGCGCGGCGTCTATTACCTCGCTCGAAAATCCCTGCTCAAATGGCCCATTTTTGGACCGCTTTTTCCCGCAATGAATGTGATCCCCGTGGATCGGGGTGGAAACGACATCGCTGCATTAAAATCCGTGATTCGGGTCATCAAACAAGGAAATGGCGTCGTTCTTTTTCCGGAAGGCACTCGATCAAAGGATGGCAACCTGCAACCCGCACAGGCAGGCATCGGGTTCGTTATTGCCAAAACCTACGCTCCGGTTGTGCCAATGAGGATTTTTGGATCCTTCGAGGCATTTCCAAAAAATGCAAAATTCCCCCGCCGCACGCCAGTTACCACGGTGATCGGCCATCCGATTCTCTTTACCCCGGAGGACATCCCGGACAACAGCCGTGAGACGTATCAACGCCTGAGCGACCGGGTGATGGCTGCCATCGCGGAACTCAAGATCGACCCTGAAGATGACCGACGCGAATAAATCCACACTCACTGCGGACGCCATTGGTGGGACGCTTGTGTTGCTACTCCTTGCCGCACTCGTCGCGCTACTAGCATCCCGATCTGCCGAGACCCCTCAATCCGCGGTAATCACACCGCTCGCCGTGCGCTGGGAAGCATTGCCGCCCCCGCAACCCGTCGATCGACTGGACTTCGACCTGGGAACAGGAGATAATCCAACTCCGGAGTTACAAGGACAACCATGAATCTACTAGAGGAATTTGAAAAGCGCGTCATCTGCGGTGATGGTGCCATGGGAACCTATCTTCTTGAGCTAGGAGAAGGGACACACACGTGCTTCGAAGAGCTTTGCGTGAGCAATCCTGATCGGATTCTCGATATCCATTCCGCCTACCTTCAGGCCGGCGCACAATTCATCGAAACGAACTCGTTTGCCGCGAATCGACTCAAACTGGAACGCTACGGATTCGCTGACCGTGTCCATGAGATCAACTGGCAGGCCGCCCAGCTCGCCAAACAAGCGGCTAACGACCACAATGCGCTTGTGGCTGGCAGCGTGGGCCCGCTGGGAATCACCGCCGAAGAGGCACTGGCACGCGGCATCGACCGAAAGGAGTTATTCCGTGAGCACATCGGGACACTGCTTGATGGCCGTGTCGATTTCATCATTCTCGAAACATTCGAAAATCTCGACGAGCTTCTCCTCGCCCTGCTGGTGAAACAGGAGCTCCACCATTGCCCGGTCCTTGCATCCCTTGCCGTCCCGGCCTCAGGGCGGCTTCCCTGCGGCACTGCGCTGCCCGATGCCTTCAAAAAGCTCATCAGCGCTGACGCAGACATCCTCGGTCTGAACTGCATCAACGGCCCGCACGGCATGGTTACCCTGCTCGAGTCCATCGCGGTGGACCATCCGCTTGCAGTTTTCCCCAATGCAGGTCGTCCACGCTACCATGAAGGCCGGTACATTTACGAAACTGACCCCGCATACTTCGCGGAAACAGCAGAACGCCTAATCAATCTCGGTGTGGGAATGATCGGTGGCTGCTGCGGCACGACGCCTGCACATATCGCCGCGCTGGCCTCCGCAATCCATGGACGCAAGCCCGTCAATCGGGGAGCAAAGATCGAGCTAATCCCGGAAAAACCGCGCCCCGCACTTCCTGCGGAACCATCGATTCTGGATCGCATCGCGGAAGGGAAAACGGTAATTGTTACGGAGCTCGACCCGCCAAAAACGCTCATCCTTGACCGCTATTACACGGCCGCCCGCGCACTCACCGATGCTGGCAGTGACACGATCACGCTCGCTGACAACTCTCTCGCAATCCTCCGTGTGAGCAACCTTGCGATTGGAGCCGTGCTCAAGCACCAGGGGATTACGCCACTTCTTCATATCAGCTGCCGCGACCGCAACGTGCTGGGACTGCAAAGTGAACTCATGGGCATGGCTGCGCTGGGAATCCGGCATGTGCTTCCATTGACCGGTGATCCCGCCAAAGTTGGCGACCACCCGGGTGCGAAATCGGTCTATGACATGACCTCCATCCAGCTTATTGAGGCAACCCGTCGGCTCAACGAGGGATTCACGCAATCCGGCACGGACATCAAGCGGCTGCCGGGCTTTGTTATCGGCTGCACATTTAATCCCAACGCACGCAACCTCGACGCGCAGGTGTCGCGGCTGGAACGCAAAGTTGCTGCGGGTGCACAATACGTGATGACACAGCCCGTCTTCGACCCGGCGCTCGTCGCAGAAACCGCTCGCCGGACTGCACACTTGAACATCCCGGTACTGATCGGCGTCTGGCCGCTTCTCAATGGGCGACAGGCAAAATTTCTCCACAACGAAGTGCCCGGCATCGTCATCCCAGATAAAATCATGGACCGTATGGCTGGCCTCGAGGGGCTTGAGGGACGCAACACAGGCGTGGAAATCGGGAAAGAAATCACCCGCGCCGTGCTCGACTATTTCCCCGGGGTCTATCTTATCACGCCATTTCAAGCCTACGAAACCACTGCGGATCTCGCCGCATACGTGCGCGGCCGCAGCTGATCTCCCGCTTTTCTCCGTGCAGAGGATAATTTTTCATTTGACGATTCTTTCAGCGTAACCGTTGACAGCACCTGAGAGTGTGGACATAGTGCGCGTCCGGATTTTCCGGGACATCTATGGACAAAATTCGCAATATCGCAATCATCGCACACGTCGATCACGGCAAAACCACGCTCGTCGACCAGCTTCTCAAACAATCGGGCACCTTCAGAGCCAACGAGGCTAAGGCCACCGAGACATGCATCATGGATTCCATGGATCTCGAACGAGAGAAGGGAATCACCATCAGGGCCAAGAACGCCGCTTTCCAGTGGAATGACTACCATGTCAATATCGTCGATACTCCGGGCCACGCCGATTTCGGAGGCGAGGTCGAGCGTATCATGAAGATGGTCGATGGAGTGCTCCTCGTGGTGGATGCCTTTGGCGGTCCTCAAGCACAGACCAAGTTTGTGCTGCGCAAGGCGATGGAAAACGGACTCAAGCCAATCGTCGTCATCAACAAGATCGACCGCGACAATGCCGACCCTCACAAGGTTCTCGACATGGTCTTTGAACTTTTCCTGGAACTCCATGCCAGTGATGAGCAGCTCGACTTCCCTGTTATCTATGCGAGCGCCAAGCAGGGCTACGCCAAGAACGAGATCGATCAGGAAAGCAGCACGATGGAGCCCCTCTACGAGGCCATTCTTAAACACATCCCGGCCCCAAAGGTACCCGATGTTGATTACTTCCAGATGCTTGTTTCCAATCTCGACTACAGCGATTACCTCGGTCGTATCGCCTTTGGCCGCATCATCAGCGGCAGCGTCAAAATGGGTGAGCGTGTCGTTTGCCTCCGCAAGGGTGGCAAGAAAGAGACGGCTCCCGTCACCGCGATCTTCGGTCACAAGGGGTTACAGAAAATCGAACTTCAGGAAGCACACGCGGGCGACATCGTCGGACTCTGCGGATTTGAAGAGGTATTCATTGGTGAGACAATTACCGACAGCGATACACGTGAGCCTCTGGCTTTCGTCGATATCGATCCTCCGACGATCACGATGACGATCTGTATTAATGACGGGCCGCTTGTGGGTAAGGAAGGCAAGCTTGTCACAGCTCGCCAAATCCGTGAACGCCTCATCAAGGAGACACGAACCAATGTCTCCATCGAGTTCAAAGAAACCGACATCGCTGGACACTTCCAGATCAAGGCCCGTGGTGAGATGCAAATCGCGGTGATCGTTGAGCAGATGCGCCGCGAGGGCTTTGAAATGCTCGTCTCCCGTCCTGAAGTCATCTTTCTCCGCAGTGAAAAGGGTGACCTTCTCGAACCACTTGAGAATGTCTACGTCGATGTGCCGTCCGACAACCTCGGTGATATCCTCCAGAGCCTCGCAGCCCGTAAGGGTGAAATCGTCGGCATGGATCATCAGGCGAAGAGCGTCACCGTCCAAGCCGTCGTGCCTACGCGCGGATTGATTGGCTTTGAAACCGACCTCGTGAACCTGACAAAGGGAAGCGGTATCATGTCCCACATCTTCAAAGAGTATGCCGAATTCAAGGGCGAGATCCCGACTCGTAACAACGGCGTCCTGATTGCCATGGAAGCCGGAATTGCGATGGCCTACTCCATGGAGAAGATCCAGGAGCGCGGTCGTCTTTTTGTCGCTCCCCAAGAGGAAATTTATGTCGGTATGATCGTCGGCGAGAACTCCCGTATTGATGATATGCCCGTCAATGTTTGTAAGGCCAAAACCTTGAATAACATGCGCAGTAGCGGTGATGGTAAGGGAGTATCCCTCTCTCCTCCACTCAAGATGAGCTTGGAACGATCACTCGAATACATCGGTCCCGATGAATATGTCGAGGTCACACCTCTCACCATCCGCCTGCGTAAGAAATACCTTGATGCCAACATGCGCAGACGCGCATCGGGAACACCAAAGGTGGCATAAGTTGTCTCGATTCTGACGGTCACCACCCATGGCCAAAAAGATTCCTGTTTCATCCACCCACGTTCCGCTGCAAGGCGGACTGGGTGGATTTGACTTTTCCGCTCTTGGTGAGCTGCCGCCTGGTAATTCCACATCACCCGGACCGTCTGATACCGATACGAACCAAGGGTCCGATGTAAAGCCCGGACGGATCGTCCTGCGCCGGGAAAAGTCCGGCCGCGGAGGAAAGGTCGTCGTTATCGTTGATGGATTTCATGACGGGTGGACACTGGATGCCATCGCAAATCTCGGAAAACTAGCCCGGCAATCCTGCGGTTGCGGCGGCACAGTGGTCGATCGCCACATCGAACTCCAAGGAGACCAACCCTCGCGAGTCCGTCAGTTTTTTGAGAGTAAGGGATTTCGAGTCGCCGGCGTATAGTCCCCGGTCAAGCGAATGCCTGTCGGCACACTTCGCTTGGCTAATCCCAATTTGCACGCACGCACTTCGGGGTCGGGATTCGAACTGTTGTTCTGAAACCCAATTACCACCATGCATTCTATTTTCTACATTGTCGGCGTCATCGTTGTTGTCTTCGTGATCCTCTCATTCCTCGGGGTGGTATGAACCCCGCAGAGCAATAAGTTTCCCGTCAGCGTCAGGAAATTTGTCTGATGGTCTTAGGCCATGGATCGGCGAACGTCCGGCCTTGTTTCCACCAGCGCACTTCGGCGTCGGTGCAAAAGCAATCGCTCAACCCTCGACAAAAAATCTCACGGTCCCGCGCTGTTCCAATGATGGTCAATTCGCATCCTCGGTCCCCAAAAACGGGGTCCTTCCCTGCGAGTTGTTGAACCAATTGCTCGCGCTCTTCGTGAAGAAGGGCCGGGTCGTTGACGACGGCTGCTCGCCACGTGCCGAGGAATTCTAATCCCATCGCACCGCCCGCCTGATTCCAAAGCAAGACCTGGTCGGGACGGCTGGCGAACCAAAGGAAGCCCTTGCTCCGAAAAATACCAAATCCGAGGCGCTCACGAAAATGATCGTAAAACCTCTGCGCGTGAAAAGGGCGAGGGTCGCGAATAATCGTGTTACCAATGTCACAGGAGGCTGCGGTGAGAGGCGCCGCCCCCATGCGGAGTGGTTGGTTCTCAGCGGAACGATACCTCGGTGCATCTATAAA
>JBDNGG010000551.1:0-4224 GCA_041689405.1 Terrimicrobiaceae bacterium
CCGGCTTCGGTATGACCGAATTCAACAACGCGCTGGAGCCGTGGGTTGCTGGTCTTCGAGGGAACGCCGGAAGTAATGGAAGCAGTCCAGAAACTTTAGATCTCGCCTCCTACCAGCAAAATATCTGGTCTCTCAACCCATGGGCGACGGATGCAGTCACGTCCGACGCCTCCGGGAATCTGACTTTTTCCTCGCTCGATCGCTCAACCGCGCAGTCACGCACGTTGCAAAATCTCACCGGGCACCCGAGTTCGGTTGATCTCTCGTTCCTGGATAATATCACAGAGCAGGAAAGCTTTAACACCTTCCGCTATGCCGGCTCCTATTTCCTGCGCGTCGATGCGAAGAACGCCTCGCTCAAAAGGAACCTCGCCGGATCGAGCCCGGATTTCTGGATTTCCCAGAATCCCGACATGAGCATTCGCTTCTTCGACTCGCCGGAAGACTGGAAATTGATTGTGGGTGAGGAACAGTTTCAAAAAAACAAAGCCTACATCACCACCCGCGGACGCTCCCCGGAGATCAACCCATGGGGGCTGCCCAAGTTTGCCCTCAGTCTTTCACCAGTGGATGGAAACGTGCTAAATGTTTTAACTGAGGACTACCAGCGTAACAACCCGGTTACGCTCAGGGGCGACGAAGATTCGCGCACGTCGCAGGTTCCAATCGTCCGGAACAATAGTGGAATTGATCCAGGTCGTCGGATCTTACGCGACATGACAACGCCCAATATTTTTGACAATCAATTCACGAGAATCTCGTTGCAAGGAGTTGTCTCCGCGCTAAAAACCACGATGGAAACGCCGGTTCCAGAATATGCGTCTCTGGCTTCGAAATTCAATGCTGGGAGCGCTGGCGAAACCGAGCAGATCGCTGTCGAAATCATAAATTTTACCGACCAGACACTAAATGGGTTCTCGCCTGGATACCCAACCTACTCCCGCTTTTGGAGTGAGCCGGCAGATCCGCCGATGACACCCGCGCTGATCGGAAATGATGCGACAAAGAAGTTTTATGGCGGGCGTTTGCTTCCGATGGCTGGCAATTCCACCATTCGGCGGCTCGGCAACGGCGGACCATTTCTCATTAGTGAAGTCGGCATTCAAATTGAGACGACATCATTTTCGATCCCTCTGGCATCCGGTTCAATTACCACACCTGCCGCAATAATTCGAGCTGCCGGAGCCGCTCCAGAAGCTCCTTTTTCTGTCCAGACACCAAGAAACTTCACTGCCACCGGAACCAGCACCGAGGGTCCAGTTTGGGCTTTTATTCTGCGCCAACCATTAACAAATGAAGCGAGTGGAAACAGCACTTCAAGCCGGGATCGGTGGATTCGGATCACGCTTCGTGGTGAAGTGATGTGCCCGCCGAACTGGGGATTGAAGCAAAAGTTGATTCTCGGCACGGCGTTGCGGACGTATCTGTCCGATGTTGTCTTGGATTACACGACCAATGACCCGACCTATCCGCCAGGAATAAATACTGGCAGCCTACGGGGATATTTCGCCTCGCGGCGGGATGCCAACACCACTGATTCTTTTATGCTCTCCAGTTCGGGATCTTTTGTCATGCGTCCACCCCTTCCGATGCCTGAGTTATCAAATTCAACTACAGTGTATTTGGAAATGTTTCGGGTCACGGATTCAGGAATCCTAATCGGCCCGTTTCGCCCCGGGAGCGCAGTATCGTTCAAATTAAAGCTGAGACTGATGTCAAGCTGTGGCCTGCAAGGGGCATCGCCGGGTGCCAGCTCAAACTCATTGCTTTGGCATGCCATCCCGGGAATCTTTGAGGACTATCCGATTGCTAATGTTGCGGCCCAGAGCAGCACGGCTGACAAGAGTCAGTCCGAAATGTTGGAGTTTGAGGTAAGTAGTTTGGACGTCGATTCCGCAGCCATCCAAACGATTTCTTACGAAACGGACGACCCCCGGGTTGCCAGGCGCAAGCGTGACTGGACGCTGGCTCCAATGCACACCTTCGGTTCCGAAAACTTAGTTTTCACAGGGAGTATCTTAAATAAGGCCTCCGACCTCGCCATGCCGAATAGCCTGTTGCAACAGGTGCGAGGTCTCCTCCGCGCCCGTGCGGTCCAAGGGGCCTGGGGGGACATGAAAGGCAGCGTTGAGCGACAGAATGCCAGTAAAATCCTCGGCCTGCCCGGCGTTGGGCACCTTGCAAGTATTCCCACGGGAGTGGACGCTGGCGTTCCGTGGCAGACGATGAAATTCCATGCCAATACGGATTCAACGCCAGACTGGTTGCTTTGGAATATGTTTTACGTCCCGTTCGACCGGAGTGTCGCCAACCAAACCGATGGAAAAATCAATATCAACGCCGAGTTATACCCATTTGGAATCACAAGAACTAAACCCTTGGCCGCCTTGCTCGGCAGCCGCGTTACCAACGCCGCAACCGTAGCCACGAATATCGCCAACCGGACGCTGGGCTCCGGTGCCGCGCCTCTGGTTGGGCCTCCCGATCTGTATATTTACAACGGGCAGGTCGCGCAAATCGCCGGCGTGGCGGATTCCGGAACGAGCGAATACGAGAAAGAAAGAGTTGTACGCGGGATCGCAGACATCGCCACCACTCAGTGCAGTGACTACCGCGTCTTTATCGTCGCCCAAGCAGTCCGGCAAACACCACAGGGGAAAATCATTCCCGTGGCCACACGGCGGGTTGAAGCGGTTCTAAGCCGTGTGCCTGATGAGGGCGGGCGAGGGCAAACCTTCGCAGGCCGTGGTTACCCTTTTGCGGATACATTGCCTGCGAACATTTACGAACGAGGAAATTACGTAGCAAACCCTTCCTCTGCAACGCCGATCGATCTCAATAACAGTGCAACGCTCGCCGCCAAGGGGCGCAGCTTTTTAGGGGCTGATGGCCGCCCAAATTCTAACGACGATTGGCTCGTTCCTCAAAAGATCGAAATATCCAGCTATAGAAACATCCGATGAATGACTCAAACCTAATCCGGCTTCTTGTTCCAATCCTGGTGATCGGTATGGGAATCGCCCCACTCGGAGGTGCCCCTTCTCCCGTGATCGAACCTGTTCACCCGGCAATTCTCTTGCGGGCGATGCCTAAACCTCCCGTCGATTGGAAGTGCCTTGTTTCCGTCGGGCGAAATGAACTCTCCGGCAGTGGCATCCCCGTCACTCAGGCAACGCGTCGCTACGAGATCGTAATTGAGGACAAAGCCGTCAACCCGCCAGTGACCAAAACCGTGACGTGCAACATCCTGGTCATGGACATAGGATCAAAATCCGATACGGCTGAAGATTTCAAGTCCCGCATCCTTCAAGCCGATAAACCCGACGCGAGACGCAAAAGGCTCGACCTCGGGGCCGGAACCCTTGGCTCCTACCGCGTGCTCGACGGCGGGACCATCAAGTTCGACGGGCTCTGCGGAGATCGTCTGATTATCCAAATCGAAGTCATTGGGGCTGATGAAAAAGAATTTGCCGCACTCATGAAGTCTGCTGATTTCTCCGCGCTGGCAATCCTACCCAAGAATCTCCCGAATAACGAAACGACGAAACGTATGTTTACCCTGCATATCGTGGACGAACTGAATCCGAAGAACAGCCGCTCCTATAACGTGGGTACGGTTGACTTCGAAGGAGAGTCAAAAAGCAGCCCGCCCGCCAGATGACTTTCATTGGATCTGCCAAATTTATGCGCCAGGCCTTTTCATTGCTTGAATTGCTGGTTGTTGTATCGATCATCGGAGTTTTTGGCGCGATTTTGGCGATAAATGCGCCAGCCATTCTCAATGCCGGGGCACTTTCCCGGGGAAGTCGCGTTTTGGGCGACAGTGTTACTTTTGCCCGCGATGCGGCCTTGTCGAAGGATCTCTCCACGTTCGTTGTCATCCGTTCCAGCGGCAACCAGTCTTGGCAAAGGATCGCCGTATTTTCCCGCGCTGGCGACATCGACTCATGGGAACAGATCTCGCAATGGCAAAACCTGCCGAACGGCGCAATCATCGACGACACCTATAACCCGGCGAACGAGCCGTGGACGCGCAAACCGGACGACCTGCGCGCGGCCCATGCCATTGTGCCCCCCCCCTTGACGCAAATCCGCGATGGCGGCCAGGCACTCGACCCCTTGTTGGATTATCTCTGTATCGGGTTCCTGCCCGATGGAGCCTTACTTGCTAATAACAACGTAGGCGTGCGCGTGGTGCGCGGCCGGCGCATCAACGGAACATTC
>JBDNGG010000552.1:0-6325 GCA_041689405.1 Terrimicrobiaceae bacterium
AAACCACCGCATCCCGGGCGTCTCCCTGAAGCGTGCCGTTGAACGTGAGAGGGCTCACTGCATTGGTCGAAGACACCAGCCAGACCGCCTTTTGATCCTTCTGCGCGGCGGTCGGATCTGAGGCACCCAGACTGATCAAGCGCTGCGAAGAGGCTCCGCCGATATCAAGCTTCGCATCACCCGTGCGCCAGACACCGGTCCAATACGGCTGGCTGACGCCTGTCACCGGGACTGTTGCCGGGGTGGAATCGAGAATTTCGGCCCGTGCCGTGATGCGTTGATCTGGCCCCGCCTGAGACTGGAGCTGGTTCACCGCGACATCCAGAGCAAACAGGGCATTCAAGCGCGCGACTTCCAATGCTCCCGAGTTTGCCGCTGCACGCCGCTCGATCTGCGACAGCATACTCGAAACCACCATCAGTAAAGTGACAGCGCCCACCACCAAAAGAACAGCCACCAGAACAAAACCCGACGCACGGGTTTTCTCGGAAGATGACAAGGCGTGTGAAAGGGAATTCATGTAGGATGCGTGAGTAAAAAGAACCGCAGGATCCAAAAAAAGCAACAAGTTTTTCTTTTAGTTGCTGTTTTTTGCGTTATTCTCCGCAAACCCAATGCTAATATTTTCCCCTAAGAACCTGCTCGTCCTCTTGCTAGCCACCACTCAAGTAATGATGGCGTCCCCCCTCCCTACGCAACCGATGAAGATTGAGGCTCTTCCGGCGCCGTCATTTTCCTTGAACGGCGGACTACTCTTACCCTTGGGCGACCGGGCCTATGTCACGAGCCGGAACGGCGAGAAGAACACGCTATGGTCAGCTCCCGCAGATCCCGGAAATCCCTGGGAAGACACCGGCATCGAAGTGCCCGTTGATGCCGCTGCAGCGCATCGGGGAAGCGCGTGGATTCTCGTGGGCGGGCTTCGCGAAGGTGCGCCCATCGCATCCGTCTCGATTTTGGAGTTAGTGAACGGACGCCCTTCGCTGCGTCCCCTCCCCGACCTCCCTGTTGCCGTCGCGGGAGCGGGAGCGGCCGTGATCGCTGACAAACTCTATGTGTTTGGCGGCGCGACATGTGTCGCACCGTTCATACCGACCGCTGACCTGTGGATTCTGAATCTCACAGCGCCGACTTCATGGACAGCCGGGCCGAAGTTCCCCGGCGAGCCCCGCGCCTATGCGGCAGCGACGGCGCAATACGGGATGCTGTGTTTGTTCGGCGGCACCGGACGCACGTTGCTTGCGGAGACTTGGATATTTCGGCCGTCACCCTTGGAGGGGACGAAAGATTCCGGATGGAAGCAGATGACGGATCTGCCGAACCCCATCACCCGAGGCGCTGCACTTCCCATGGGGCAGGCCCAAGTGCTCGTGATCGCAGGCGAAGGAGAAGCAGCACCAGAACAAGGCGGCGGACGCCCTCTCCTCTTCCATACGCTGACGGATGCATGGTTTGCCTTCGATGCCGTGCCTGGACTGACGCTGCCGATGGCGGGACGAGTCTCGGGAAAAATCCTCGTGATGGGAAACACCCCTGACGGCGCGGCCTCCGCAATGCATCTTGAAGCCGAACGTATCGTGCGCAATCTCGGCTGGCTGGACTATTCCCTTATCGTGGGTTACTTCCTCCTGATTTCGGGAATCGGCATCTATTTTTCGCGGAAGCAGGAAACCAGCGCGGAATTTTCGCTCGGCAACCGGCAGGTGAAATGGTGGGCGGCGGGCATCAGCATGTTTGCAACCGGTGCATCAGCCATCAGTTTCATTGCGATTCCGGCGCTGGCCTTTGCCACGAACCTCGTGTGGCTGTTTCCTATAATAGCGATGATTCCGGGGTATTTTGTAACGGCGTATTTCATCTATCCGATGCTGCGGCGACTGGAAATTGCCTCGACCTACGAATACCTCGAACGAAGGTTTAACCTGACACTACGTACTATTGCCAGCCTGCAGGCCATCCTTTTCCAAGCGTTCGCGCGATCGGCGGTGGTGCTGCTTCTGCCCTCGCTGGCGATCTCCTCGGTCACGGGAATCGATGTTTTTTCCAGTGTGCTCATCATGGGCGTAATCACCACGATCTACACAGCAATCGGCGGTTTTGAGGCAGTCATTTGGACCGAGGTGCTGCAGGCGGTGCTCATGTTGCTGGCCCCGGTGTTGATCATCTGGATTTGTATCACGAGCCTGCCCGGCGGGCTCTCGGATTTCTGGAGCACGGGGGTTGCCTACTCGAAGTTTGATTTCGCTATCTTTACGACGGATGTCTCACTGCCCGCTGTGTGGGTGTTGATGCTTGGCAGTTTCCTGACGGCGACCTTGGCCACTGCGGGGGACCAGCCGATGATCCAGCGCATATTTTCCGCGCCGCTTAAGGAAGTGCGCCGAGTCAATGCCACTTTCACCATCTGCGGCATCATCATCGGAATCCTGGTCAATGTGATGGGCATTGCGATCTTCGCCTATTTCCGGGCCCACCCGGAGATGCTGGATCCGCATTCGCAGAATGACCAGATCGTGCCGATCTTTGTCACACAGGCGATGCCCATAGGGTTGCCGGGACTCGTGATCGCCGCCATCTTTGCCGCCGCCATGTCCACGGTGGCCAGCTCGATGAACAGCGTGGCAACCATTTTCACCGAGGATTTTTTTGTGCGCATGCGCCCGCAGTCCACCGACCGACAACGTCTTCTCTCGCTGAAACTCACATCCTATGCGGTCGGCGTCATCGGCACCGTGATGGCGCTTGTGCTGGCAGCGCAGGATCTCAAATCGATGATGGTGGTGTGGGCGCAGATTTCGGCTCTCGTCGGAGGCGGAATCGTGGGCGTCTTTTCGCTGGGGATGTTTACGCGGCGGGCCAATGGATTCGGAGCAATCTGCGGAACGGTGCTGAGCGTCCTCATTACGATTGCGATCAAGCTCTGGACACCGCTGCACTGGGGCACGTATCTCCCTATCGCGATTGGTTCATGCATCTTCTTCGGCTACCTGTTCAGCCTTTTTGCCCCGCAGCGTAAACACCTCGCCGGTCTCACGGTCTTCACGCCGGCCGATTCCCAGACATGAAAAAGCTCCCCATCGCCATGGTGGGCCTCAACTGGGGCCGGACCCTCATCCTGGACCAATTCCTCGGAGGCCCCGCGTCCAAGCACTTTGAATTGGCAGCCGTTTGCGCGAAAGATAAAGACCTGGTGGATGAATGCGCTCGGCAGTTCGGCGTTAAACCCTGTTATCACTTGGAAGAGATTCTGGAAGACGGGGAGATTCCCGCCATTTGTTTGATGACGGGACCATTCGGCCGGGCAGAACTCATCAGCAAAGCCATCCATGCGGAGAAGCACGTGATGACGACCAAGCCGATCGAGACTGATCCAGAGGCGGCATTGGCAGTGCTCAGAACCGCCCAGAACCTCGGTCGTGTCATCCATCTCAATTCACCAACGCCCCACCCGTCACCCGACATCCAACAAATACTGGATTGGAAGCGATCCCTCGGGCTTGGTCGTCCGATTGCAGCCCGCGCCGACATTTGGGCCAACTACCGGGAAGTCGCGGACGGCTCCTGGTATGACGACCCGGCTACGTGCCCAGTGGCTCCCATCCTGCGCCTGGGCATTTACCTGATCAACGATTTAGTCCGTCTGATCGGACGTCCAGTGGCGGTCTCGGTGATGAGCTCCCGCTTGTTTACCGGGCGTCCCACAGCGGATAACGCACAGATTGCCCTTGCGTTTGCTGACGGCTCTCTCGCCACTATTTTCTCCTCGTTCTGTATCAATGATGCCCACTGGTGGATGAGTTCACTGACCCTGAACTTCGAGAACGGAACGGTCTATCGTAATGTCGGGCCGACGCAGGGATCGAATCCCAGACACCACCCCGAACTCTCCGTGGTCACCAACCGCAGCGGACATCAGGAAACATTCCGCGCTGTAGCCAAAAGCTCCACGGAGGATTATCAATGGGACGCATTCCATAGAGCCATTCTCGGCAGAGCACGGCAGGAAGAAATGCATCCCGAAGATGTGGTTGCTGCCGTGCACGTCATCCAAGCCATGGCACGCTCGGAGAAGTCCGGAAAAACCGAGCCGGTTTACCAGGCGTAATAGAGCCGGTTCTCGGGCGAGTAGGTTCGGAACTGCGGATTGGTCGCCACAGATTGGTCGCCTTAGATCAACTCGATGTGGTAGTCAGCGAAAAGGTAAAAAGCCTTGCCATCGCGAGAAACGCGGTAGTCGGTTTGCACGTTTTTCTCAAAAACCGGCGGAGTTCTTGGATCGAAAAAATGACCACCACTGCGATTTTTTTCGCCAACCAAGACCAATTTCGATAGGCTCGGAGCCCGGTTGATATAACCGTCAAAATCGGGACTGTTCAGCGGAGAGGAATTTTCCCAGAGATAGACGTTCATGCCCCACGCTGTTCCCCAATACCATTGGGTATTAGGATTAAAGGCCTGACCTGCCGGCATTTTTGCAAATGCTTTCGAAAACCAAACTGGTCGCCGGAGATAATTATACTGACTGGCTGCCGAGAACTTTGAGTCCGGCGCAAGCATGCGATCCACGGACTCCATAAAGTTGGCGTTGGGATTCACCGTGAGCGGAATGGATTTGTGCGGAATTCTTCCATTATTCTCCTGAGCAAAAGCTGCAATTCCCTGACCAATCTGCCTTAAATTATTCAAGTCTGTAGTTATGGCAGCTTTCTCGGCAGCCCGGTTGAGCGCAGGGAAGATCAGTGCGGCAAGCACCCCGATGATCGCGATGACAACGAGAATCTCGACGAGGGTGAAACCAAAGGAACGGCGAAGAGGAAGACTCATTACAAAGGGGGGAGCTGTGGATTTCTCCACGGTATCAGTGCGTGCGGGCGGTGAGTCGAAGACATTTATTCCACGCTGACGCGGATCTCTGCCATCGAACCCACAAAAGGCCGGGGCAAACCTTCTCCGGATTGATCATTGGGATTACTTGCACCTAAAAACAGGGGCTCACTGGCCGTAACGTCACGCATAGCATCTTGGGGAACAATAATAACCTTTTTGCCAGCTACAGTGAGTGCCATCTCGGCGCTGTCGAACTCCGCTTCGATCTTCTGCCACCGGTCGGTTTCTACCGGGGCCCGGAGGGTCGTGTAATTTTGGTCGTTGTGCCAGCAGATGAGAAGAAGTGACCTTTCGTTTTGCGAGTAGCGCAACTCCCACTGCGAGCCAACCCTTATCAGCGTGCTCTCCTCATCGCTCCCGAGGTCTGAGATATTGGCAAGCAGCTCGACCCGGGTTTTTCCACTGCTGATCGGAAATGGTTTCGCTGAACGAAAACACGTGGTCTGCTCGCCAGAAAATGTCAACGACTTCTTGTCCGCGCCTGTCGGAGGTTTTTCGCCAAGCTCCACCCCGGTGGCATCCGAAAGGGTGAGATCATAAATAGCGTCTTGGTCGGGAAGGATCATGCCCGGCGAATCGGTCTTAGCCTTGGTGGCAAGCCACTCCGAGTTTTGGGCGTGAAGAGACGCGCCCTCAAAAACTAAAAAAAACGTGATAGCGGCACCGAAACTAGGGAGCAGATTTTTCATACAAGACAAACAATTGTTTACCCTCGAAAGCAACAACATGCAAGAAAAATTTTGCTCTAATTGCGAAAGATTGTTTTTTGTTGCCAAGGGATAAAATCATTGTTTTTTGCATTTTGTTGCAATATTTGATTGCTATGTCACGCGTGTTTTGCGAGTTTTGGCTAATGACTTTGTGTCCAATCGCGCAGAAATCCAGCACCTCATCCCATTGCTTTTGTGGCTAAGAGAAACCGCACGAACCTGAGAGAGATCGCCGAGCACTTGAGTCTTTCGGCAAGCACTGTGTCACGAGCCCTACGGAATTTGCCGGGGATTCACCCGCAGACGCGTCAGGCGGTCATGGAGGCAGCCCAGACTCTAGGTTACCGCAGTGGCGACATGACAGAACCCACGGCATTCCGTAATATTCTTACCGTTTCCCAAGGGATCGGCATGCAAGCCGACCAAGAATACCTGGCTGGCATGAGCAAAGCGGCGGTTATGCTGAACATGTCCCTGATTTCCCACCATTACCGCCTGGAGGAATGTGAAAACCTCCTGCGGCCCGAACATCAGCCTCGCGCCCTAAGCGCCGGTCGGGTAGACGGAATCGTGCTCATCCACCGGTGGCCCATGGAGGTCGCCGCAGCGCTAAGGAAGAATCTCCCGGTGGTCTCCATCGTACACGAATACCCCGGCGCGGATGTGGATATCATTTCCTTGGACGATCGCGGGGGCATGGACATGATAATTTCGCATTTGCTGTCCGC
>JBDNGG010000553.1:0-1783 GCA_041689405.1 Terrimicrobiaceae bacterium
GACAGTTTCGAAATATTCCCCGGGAAGAATGGTCAGCGTGTCGCCTTCCTTTAGCGCATCCACTCCCTTTTGAACCGTCCGAAAAGCCTGATCGCGTGCGGTGCCGTTGTTTTGATCACTGCCTTCGAGCGAGACAAAATATTCGGCGGAGTGGAGTGTCCCAAGCGAAGCCACCGCCCATCCGCAGATCAGGAAAATATCCCTGACCTGCCAGGAGGAACGTGGTTTAGATGGGAGTGCCGAAGGTTGGAGAGGGCTTTTCATAATGTATATCTTTGCAACGTCGAATTAAGGAGTTCACGGACGGACTAAGGAGGCCATCAGTCGAAATCTGATGACTTGTTTCTTAGAGCAGAAAGCTTCATCTCAGTTGCGGTCACGATTCCGAAGGATGTTTCGGGAGGAGACTCTCCAAGGTCGGCTTCATCGCCGCCATCCAACGGATAAACCCGGGCAGGGCCACGTGCCCTCCGTCGGGCATCACTTCCGGAAGTATGCTTCCATCCGGCTCGACCAGACTCGGTCCCACATCGAGAAAGAACACTCGTTTGCCATCGGCCAGTGCCTGAATTTCGGCATTGAGACGCTTCACATTTTCGTTGTGCGGATCGGCGGAAACGCGCATGGGCAAGACACCCAGAAGAAGGATCTTTGCCTCAGGAGCCTTTGCTTCCATCGTTTTTACCAGCTTTTCGATCCCCCCGGCAATCTCCTCGGGAGTGAATCCGTTGAAAAGGTTGGCTGCTCCGATCAGCAGGACAATCGTCTTCACCGGGACGGCTTCGAGCGAGGTGCGTTGCAGACGCCAGGCGACGTTTTGCACCCCGTCTCCACCCACTCCCAGTTTGACCGGATGGTACGCTCCAAAATGTTCGTCCAACAACTCCTGGGGCCAGCGGGCGGTCATAGAATCCCCGATCAAGACCAATTCGGGTTGGCGATCCAGGAGGGTTTCATTGAGGGCGACCTGCTTGGCGTCGTAATCCGCGCTAGAGCCATCGGGACCAAACGGCGGGCCTTCACTGTCGATCGGTAATCGAATGGTGTTTTGCGGTGGAGGTGGAGATTGTCCGTCCGGCCACTCTTCCAGGGTATAACGAAGGAGACCTGCGCCTCTCTTTTCCGCTATGGTCGGACCAACGGCCACGGAGACCGTATCTCCTTTTTTGAGTGGACCGAGCGCCTCTTGAAATAGGGTCGGCATCCGGTCCATGGTGACGGTCAGCTCCTTCAACAAGGTTCCATTGCGGAAAATTTTCAACTCCGTGCCCGTGTCCACTTTCTTATTTTGAAGGTTGCCATTATTGATCCAAACCGACCCACGTGAATCCCGGGGCAGAGTGTAGGAGGCGATCAAATACCTTTTCGGTTCATCGGCGGGACCGCGCGGCACCGCCATCACTCCATTGCTGGATAGGCTGGGCGCATCCGCCCGCAAGGCCCCGTCACCATCCAACACCCCGCGTCGCATCTCAAGTCGTTCGCCGGGGTTTTGAGTCTTCACCACGGTCAGATCGCTGTATTTCGCCACCTCATCCAGCGGCGCATCGGGGTTCCAGGCAAATCTCCAACCTTCCGGGTTTTGATCGGAAAGTGCCGCCCGCCAAAAACTGGTGAGAACCTCAGATCGGGCTTCGACGACCGCGAACAAAGCGGCCAAAATCAGGACTGTGAATCGGAAACGCGTTAGGAATCTGTGGAGAGGAAGCATGGATCAAAACTACAAGGGTCCCGTTACTTGTCACTCGCCAAGAGGCTATTCTAACTGGCCATTTCTGCGGAC
>JBDNGG010000554.1:0-2815 GCA_041689405.1 Terrimicrobiaceae bacterium
GACGGCATTAGAAAAAGCGGAGGTGACCCAAGTGCCTACCTCTCCGCACTTACCAGTGCGGGCTTTGAACTCAACGAACTTGTCGGACAGAAACTTGAACCAATTGACCCCGAGCACCTCATCAAATCGACCGTTGGGCGCGCCTACCGAAACATCGTTGGTGTTGCGAAAACTCCAGAAAATGACCAGGGGCAATTACCTCTGTGAACGTATTCGGAAACTTGGGGTCAGTTTTTGCATATTGCGCAAATGCAACATGCAAAAGCTGACCTCTCCGCGACTTCTCACTCAGGTCGATATGTCAATATGAATGACCGACCCTTTCCGCAAGAGGTCTCAAAGCAAAATGATCAAATGCTCGGACGGCCCCCTATTTGCCCCCTATTCTGACCCCTATTCTACGGAGTTCCGTTAAACAGGTTTTTGATTCAGTCGCTCGCCTCGCCAGCGCCTAAGAGTAAGCAGCAATCCCCCGCCAAGCACAAGCAACATGGTGAGCGAAGGCTCTGGAATCATCGCAATCGAGCCAGTTCCAAAAGTTAACTGGGAGCTATCCCAAGTGCCAAAATGCGCGTAGTTTGTATTTATTGAGCCGTTAGAAAGCGAGACGGTCCAGTTGCCGTTAATCTGCTCTCCAAAATATGCGTAGCTCGTGAAGGTCCACGCGAGTCCAGCGAACTCTCGAGCACGGTTAGGATCGATGGCAATATTTCGGTCATTGGAAAAGAGCTGATAGATCGTTCCGCTGGGCGAGGCAAGGGTTCCGGATATGTCGCCGAGGAATGCCCCGATTCCGTTGTTATAATCAACAGGGTTTGTCTGTAATCCGCTCAGGGAGATTGTTACCTGAACGAATTCCAGCGGCAGGGGAGCGGTTCGGTTCACGGTATGAATTTGTGAGAAGGTGAGTTGGCCGGGAGCGAATGACTGGCCTGTTAGCATTTGCTTAGTCTCTGTGTAAACCCCGGGGGCACTCATGCTTTGGACTTGAGTCGCCGCTAGCGTGAACGCATCGGCATCGATCAAACCGAATCCATACGACTTGTTGAAGTGATACCCGGCCGCATTGGTAATCCACCCCGGGTCGCCGGGATCCACTTTGCGGCTTGTTTGGGCGAGCAAATGGCGGGCCATTCGAAGATCCATGTCACCATTTGCTTCCACACCGAGCGCCATGATCCCCGATACGAGCGGAGTAGCCGAAGAAGTGCCACCAAAGTCGCTGGCGTAGTTGACTAGATTCCCGGAGGAATCTGGGGAAAAATAGGTATCGGGTCCGATTTGCGTCGTGTTGTAACCAGCGAGGCCGGTGCGATCCGTCGTGGCGATTCCAAACTGACCCGACGGCGAACGCGAGCTGCTTGGCGCCGTGACCATCACATTGCTGCCAAAGCTGCTGTAATTCGAGAATTTTCCGTTGGAGCCGAGCGCAGCGACAACGATGACGTCGGGGCTTGTTTTTGTGTAAATCGTGTTTGAGTCCTGCGTCGTCCATTTGTCTCGCTGGTTCCCGGCAGAGGAGACGTGAATCACTTTATTTGCCGCACTTGCCTTTAAGGCGGGATGGATCAAGTGATCGCCGAATTCGTCTTTCCGCAAAAAACCTTCCCAGCGGCCGTAGCTATGATTCATGATACGCACAGGTGCACTTGGACCCGCGAATGGCACCCTGGGATCAAACGCACCCGCGCTGTTTTGTTGCCCTTGAAATCCGATGGCCCAAGCCTGAGCCTGACCGCGGGAAACATCCCCCGCAATGCTGCTGATACCAAGAAGCCGCTGGGCCGCGACCCCGGCATGGGGAGCAGCACCGCTTACGCCAATTCCATTGCCGCCGATCGCGGCTGCAACTCCAGCTACACTAGTGCCGTGGTTGTCATCTGGATTTTGTGGCAGACCACGGAAATCCTGCGCATTGTTATTGGGGACATCCATTTCGTAATCCCAACTATAGGTATTCTGGAAATTGGCCTCTAAATCCGGATGGTTGCCCTGAGTGCCATTGTCCACGATGGAGATAATCACACCGCGTCCCGTGAGACCTCGCTGCCATGCTCCCGATACGTTTGCATCAAGTCCCGCATTGCTGGAGTTGACCGGCATCTGATTTTGCAAGTGCCATTGTCCGTAATAACCGGGTTGCGTGACGGCACCTAGCACATCCGGGTTGAAATACGGATCGTTCGGGAGAAACTGGGAGTGCGCGCTTAAAGCGAGTCCCAGTGACAGAATGATGGTCGCAAACCATTTTGTAGATTGCGAAGAAGCTGAGTTTTTACTGCAATTCATGGCTGGACGCCAAAACTTTGAAGACGAGAGATCTAGTGAAGGAAGGGATTTTTTTTAAAAAATTTAAAATCAGTAGTGCTGGTTGACCGGGCGGAGCTTTTGGCAGCGCCTGTTTGAAATGAAGGTTTCGAAGCGACCAGCACCATGAAAAAAACTATCAATCAGTCAGGGCCGGCGCAAGCCGGGAACGAAGAGAGCCGCGATTTATTCCAACGAACCGTGCGAGACAGGGTCCGGGAGGGATTGTTTCAAATGATTACAGATGAGGTGAGTATGCTCTGCGGAACAAGTTATCGCCCGCAGGAAGGCGGCCTTTACCGGAGGGCCGGAACGGAGCCGGTGAGGACCCGCACCTCGGAAGGCACGGAATTCATCGACAAGCGCAGGGTGCGCAAAATGGGGCCGGACGGCCGGGAACAGGAGGTGCGGCTCAATTCCTACGCTGAAATCAAGCGCCGCAAAGGGATGTTTGACGAGGTGCTGGAATCCATCTGCCACGGGGCCTCGGGCAGCGGGGTGGGCAAGA
>JBDNGG010000555.1:0-8998 GCA_041689405.1 Terrimicrobiaceae bacterium
AATAAAAACCTTTACACCGCCTACGTCTCGATCAAGACGCAAGGACCGGACCTCCCGTTTCGCGACAAGACCAAGCCCAACGGCGTATTGTTCGACCGCGTGATCCTCGTCAAAGACGACCCCAGCGAAAAACTGCCGAACACGCTCACGCCGCAGAAATCCAAAGAAAAACCGAAAAATGAAACCTGAAGCTCCTTGCGCGTTCGCCCGCCTCCTGACCGCTTGCCTGCTACTCACATCCGCCCAGGGAGCGGATCTTGTCGGGCGGCCTCTGGAGGCTTCGCCCGAACTTTGGAATGTGAGCGTTCATGGCGACGGCTCCGGGCTCTTAAAAAAACCTGAGGTTGTGGGCGACCCCGCAGACAAGGCAGAAAAAGCCGAGGCCGACAGCCTCAGCTTCCAACTCTCCGGTGATGGAGCCGCGGGCTTCTGGGCCGGCTTGCACTGCGTTTTCCCGAACGCGGAATCGGTGACCGTTTCCGAAATTGAATCCGTCTCGTTCTCCTACAAGCTCTAGGCGACGGAGTTGACTCCGGCAGATGGTTCCTTCTCGTCCAAGGTCAATGTCTGGTTCCTGCTCGCTAATCCGGGAGATTCCACCACGGCCTCGTTGATCCATCAGTTTTATGCGGAAGCGGATGGCGAATGGCATCAGGTCACATTCGACACTTCGCAGATGACTTCGGACGACCCGGAGCGGACGGAAACGCTGACGACATTCCGGGCGGTCGGGTTCATGTTGATGATGCAGCAGTTCTCGCAGATGGACCTGACATTCAAAGTCAGCGACGTGCGCCTCGTCCCCAAGTCCTAAGTTTTCAGACAGGACCTGGCTTAAGTGCGCTGAGCCTTCCCAGTTGTTCCCGCAGGCACCACACGACAAGTTGGACTAGATCATGACATCCCGGCCCTCCGGCGTAAGCAGCGGCAGGTAAAACTTGCTGATCCGCTGCGTGGACTTGGGGACATAGTGGCAGATGAACGCCCTGCGAAACCGGTCCTTGCTGCGGTTCGGTCCCGAGCCATGGATCGAGCTGCCGTTAAAAAACAACGTGTCACCGGCTTTCAGCAGGCAGGGAACCGCTTTCTTTCCCTCTGGCGTCGGGACAAAATGTGTGGTGAAGGACTCCTCCTTGTTCGCGAGTTGCGGACAGACAATCCCCTCATCCGCCGTGTCGGGCACCAGATACATTCCGCCGTTTTCCGGATCGGCGTCGTCAATCGCCGTCCAGGCGGCCACGCAGGTTTGCGGTTCCACCATCAGGTAAAAGTTGTCTTGGTGCATGGCCTGTCCGCGCGAACCCGGCGGCTTGAAGTAAAACATGCTCTGGGCGGCCAGCACCTCGTCATTCATGAGATGCCGCAGGCAGGCCAGAACCCCGGGATGGACCAAATTCTTGCGGGAAACCGGATCGAAGCGGTGCGGATGCATCACTCTGGGAAACTCCTTGAGCGGGTCCCCATTCGACTCTGCGCGGGACACGGGTTCAAAGTGATCTCGGATCAGGCCGCCTTGCGAAATCTTCTTGAAGGTTGTGCCGATCTCGTTGACCTCTTCTTCAGAAAATAGGCCTTTTGCCACGGCGTAGCCATTTTTACGAAAGGATCGGGTCATTTCCTCCAAATCTACGGTGGGAGGAAGGATAAACAGGGGGGATTCAAGGGTTATCATATTTTGTATTTAATCACAAGGAGGGAGGTATTGCCAATGGACGGGATTCCTGAAAGAATGGATTATCTTACTGAGTATGGAACGCCGCACGAAGAGCGAGGGATTTCCGGGACAGATCATTCACTTCTCACCGGAGAGTCTGAGAAAGGAATTGGCACGGCATCCCCTCGGCCAGGGGTTGCAACTCGTCCACGCAGGGTGGTTCCCCAAGGCTAGTAGACACTTCCGCGAGCGCCCCGAAGGAAGCGATGAGGCCATCGTGATCTATTGCACCGCAGGCCGCGGCTGGTATGAGATCAATCACGTCCGCCATGCGCTCCAGCCCTCCCAGGCACTTCTGATTCCAGCGAACACCCCGCATTCGTATGGAGCAGACGACAAAGATCCCTGGTCCATTTATTGGGCACACTTCTCCGGAACATCGGCACCTGCTTACTGCGCCCTCTTGCGGCGGGGAGCGTATTCCGTGAGGATATGGAAGTCCGATGCTTCCGAGGTGAAATCCCTCTTTCGGAGAACGTGCGATGCGTTCCTGCAGGGCATGACTCTCCAGCGGGTTCTGCTGGCCTCGCATATTCTTCGGCACATCCTTGGAGTCCTCTTCGTCCAGGGAACTAAATCACGGGCATCCGCGCCGCGACCGGCGGGGCAGGACATGACGGACATCATTGGCTTTCTGCGGGCGAACGTGAACCGTCCGCTCAGCCTCGGCGAGATCAGCCGGCAGGCCGGCCTCTCCCCGTCCCGCTTCTCGGATCTCTTCCGCGAGCGAACCGGTCTTTCTCCGGTTGAGCACCACATCCGTCTGCGCATCCAGGCGGCCTGTCACCTTTTGGACACGACCCGGCTCACGGTGAAGGAAGCTGCCGCGCACATGGGCTATGAGGATCCCTATTACTTTTCCCGAATTTTCCGCAAGATCACCGGAGTGAGCCCGACCGCTTACAGACGGTCGAAAAAAGGGTAGCCGGATTGCCTCGGAATGTGGGTTCGAAAGCAGCCGGTATTACGTCCGCCCACCTTGGAAAGACCTGCGCTTGTCCTCCCTTTACCCGCTAACTCCCAAGGACAAAACCTCATCGTCCGCTGGAGATAGTTGTCTTATGCCTGCCCGAATAAATTGCGAAGACACACGTGCAAAAATGAAATATCGTCCCGGCGGTAAGCCTTCGCTATGCAAACTGCCATGACCCCCTCCATGAGAGACGCGCTGCGTGTCGTCGCCCCGCGGGCATCGGTAATGACTTCCGCTGTCGAAATGGCCGGCTACGACTCCGACGGCCTTGGTTACAAGCACTTTCTTCCGGATGCGGTCGTGATTCCGGCGGACGCTGAAGAGCTGGCGAAAGTCGTTGGTTTTTTGCATTACTCGGGACTTCCGATTGTTATGCGGGGAGCGGGCACTTCGCTTTGTGGCGGGCCGGTGGCAGCGCAGGGCGGCGTGATCGTGCATACGTCCCGCCTGCGGGCGATCCGCAAGATCTGCCCTGAGGGACTATGGTGCGAAGTCGAGTGCGGGGTTATCTTGAACCAACTCGCGGAAGCGCTGAAACCAAGCGAACTCTGCTACCCGCCCGATCCGTCGAGCGGACCCGTCTGCACGATTGGCGGCAATGTGGCGTCGAACGCAGGCGGTGCGCATTGTTTTCGATATGGAGTGACGGGAAACTACGTCCTCGGCGTTGAGGTGATTCTTCTCGACGGCTCTGTGCGGAGTTTCGGCGGGCCGGCCGGGGGACGCGGACCATGGCGCGAGGATTGGAAGCGGTTTATGGTGGGATCGGAAGGAACGCTGGGCGCGTTTACACGGTTCTGGTTGCGTCTTTCACCACGCGCCGAAAAGTCGTGGACATTCCGAGCCACGTATCCCGACCTGCAATCCACCGAAAGGGCCATTCACGGTCTTGTGCGACATCCGGCATTTCCCGTGGCGATCGAGCTAATGGATCCCCACGCAGTGGCCATGGTGGAGAGCAGCCAGATGGCTGTCGGCCTACCCAAGGATCATTTCATGATCGTGAGTGAAATCGATGGACCAGCAGCGCTCGTTGACTGCCGCGTGGAGTCCGTCGCGGAAGTTCTCCGATCCGCAGGTTCCAAGGACGTGCTTTTCAGCGACGATCCGGCAGACCGCGACAAGCTTTTCAAAGCCCGCAAGGCGATGGGCGGGCTGCTCGGCCAGTTCGGGCTCGATTATCTCGTGCAGGATGCGGTGATCCCAAAACGCGCGCTCGCCGGGGTGTTGCAGTTGATTTACGACGAGGCGGCCGCAGCGGGATTTCCAGTGGTAACGGTTATGCACGCCGGGGACGGCAATCTGCACCCGAATTTCATGTTCGATTCCCGCAACCCGGACGAACTCGAAAAGGTCGAAGCCATTAGCAAGCGTCTAATGGAGTGCGTGGTGGAGGCCGGCGGTGCACTCTCGGGCGAGCATGGCATTGGCAATGATAAATCTAAATACACGGCCATGGTCTTCGGGTCGGACTCGATGCGAATGCAACTCGCTGTGCCAACGACGTTCGATCCGGCCCACCAACTCAATCCGCTGAAAGTTTTTCCAGAAAGGCGGTTTGCGGCATGAAAGAGCGTTTTTTCGAGCCGTTCGTTGACGCGGTGGACGGTGTGATGTGCGTATCGGCGGCGGCGGATGCCGCTGACATTGCGGGTCAGTCCGCTCCACACGGGTTGCGGTTCCCGCTGTTGCTACAGGGGGATGTCCCGCTGTCCGAACAGGTCGCCGCAAGCGCATTCGCCCCGGCCTCTTCGCGCTTCGGCCCATATTGCGACAACATCACAGGAATGAATTGGGAACTGCCCGACGGGCGGCGGGTTAGGATCGGCGAGCGTGTGGTGAAATCCACCACCGGCTACGACCTCCTCCGTTTCCTCATCGGCACCGGCACCCGCTTCGGGCGTCCATTGGATTATGTCCTTCGTTTGCGCCCGGCTTGTGAGGGCGGCGGAATTTTTTTCCTCCATGGTTCGCCAGAGTCGCTGGAAACCGCCGCTGCAGAAATCCTGCGTTCGAGTTTTCTCCATTGGTTTGAGTCGGTGGACTGGATCGAGGGAAGCGGAGAACCCTGGCTCCGCATCGGGGTGCATTGCCCGAAGATGGAATGGACAATTTTTGCTGATTTCGTTTCCGGTCTCGCCGGACGGCACGGATTGACGTTGCAGGCCACGCCGGGCGACGGACAGGTGATGGACGGACTGCCTGATTTGGTTCTGAAAACAACGCCGGATCGTGTGATCCCGCTGGCGCGAAAAATAGCCAACGGCTCTGACGTCCGCTGCGTCGCCATGTGCTACTGCGCGGCAGTGCATATTTATTTGCCTGCTGGATCCAATTTCCTGGAACGGATCACCGCACTCATTGAGCCTGAAGCTGATTCCCTCAATGCCATCGGTGGCGACTGGCAAAGCCGTCATTTGGAGCCTCCGAATCCTTGCGGTGAGGAGTCTGCATTGATCGAAAGGCTCGAAAAAGGATGGAGCATTGCGGCATGAATTCTGAAGCTCAACCATCAGTTTTAAAAAAGGACCTTCTCTCGCAGTGCGTTCACTGCGGGTTCTGCCTGGAGGTTTGTCCGACCTATCAACTTACCGGCAATGAAAACAATTCGCCGCGCGGGCGGCTTCGGCTCTGGCGGGAGGAGGCGGCGGGAAACATTCCGCCGGACGAACGGACAGCATTCTACACCAGTGAATGCGTCGGATGCCTGGCCTGCGAACCCGCCTGCCCGGCCAATGTGCCCTACGGCCATATTCTGGAAGAAACCCGCCATGCCCACGTCGCCGATAAGCGCTGGAGCCCGAAGCCAGAACTCCGCCTGGCCGCAGCCGCCGTGGCGCACCCTTTACTTTTTGACCTTGCGCTGATGCCGGCCCGGGCGATGCGTTCGGCCGGGCTCCTCCCGCTTCCGCTCGTTTTTCCGGGCAAGCCTGCGGTGATCAAATCCACCGCCGCTTACACGAAAGAGCTAATGGCGCGAAAGCGTCCGACCGGGCCGCGAGTGGCGTTGCTCACTGGCTGTCTGATGGAAGCGCTTTTTCGCGAAATCAATTTCTCAACAGTGCGTGTGCTGATCGAAAACAATGTGCAAGTCGTCATCCCGGAGGATCAGGGCTGCTGCGGCGCATTTCAGGAACACACCGGCCTTGATGGGGTTGAGAACCTGCGCGAGATCAACCGCCGGGCCTTTTCCTCTCTGGATGTGGATTGCGCGGTCAGCAATTCAGCGGGATGTGGACTCTCGCTGAAAAAAACACTCGAAGGCAACCTGCCCGTGCGCGACGTGCTGGGATTTCTTGGCGAGATCGGCATCAAGGCCCGCCTCGAACGTGAAGAGACTGCCCGTGTTTACGTGGATCTCCCGTGCCATCTCGTCCACGGCCAGCGCGCCGACGGGATTCCGTCAAATGTCCTCGACGCGACCGGCTACCGCTGGGAACTCGCTCCGTGCGCGAAGGACTGTTGCGGCTCGGGCGGGATCTACAATATTCAAAAGCCGGAAAACTCCCGGGAAATCCTCAAGATAAAATCTGCCTTCCTCAGCGAGGCCGCGGGCGATCCGGTCATTCTCGCCACATCCAATCACGTCTGCATGATGCAGTGGAATTCCGCGCGCTCTCTCGTTAGTCGGCCGTTCGAAGTCCGCCATGTCATTCAGCTTCTCGATCCCGGCTCCTCTACCCTCTAACACCTTAATCCCACTACTCATGATCGACGCACATATTCACCTTTGGGACATCCGACGCCTGGACTATCCATGGCTCGAAGGCGTCCCCTGTATTAACCGCACGTTTCTACCCGCCGATTATGACGAGGCGCGCGGAAGCACTCACGTTGACGCCATGGTCTTCGTCCAATGCGAATGCCGGCCCGCGCAACACCTCGAAGAACTTGCCTGGGTGCAATCTCTGGCCGACGCCGATCCGCGCCTCCAGGCCATCGTCCCCTGGGCCCCGCTGGAGGACGGCGATGCGGTGGCGGAGGAATTGCGCGTCATCGCCGCCGACCCGCGAGTAAAGGGAGTCCGCCGCATTATCGAATTCGAGGAAGACATTGATTTCTGCATCCGACCCGGTTTTGTTAAGGGAGTTCAGTTGCTCGGCGAAACCGGCTTGCATTGTGAACTGACGATCGGCCCGCGCCATTTTCCCAATGTGATGAAACTCGTTAACGCATGTCCCGGCACCCGCTTCATCTTAGATCACATAGGCTGTCCGAATATTGCCGGCGGAGTTTTGCAACCGTGGAAGGATGATCTCAAGGCCTTTGCCGACTCGGGGCCGCATCCGTGCAAATTTTCAAACCTCGTCTGCAATGCCGACCTGGAAAAGTGGACGATTGCCGACCTCCGCCCGTTCGCGGACGCGGTGATCGAAGCCTTCGGAGCGGAGCGCCTCATCTGGGGCAGCGACTGGCCGCATGCCCTGCGCGCATCCTCATGGACCCGCTGGCTTGAAACTGCTCAGGAATTAACCGCCGGACTTGGTGCTTCCGCACAACAAAAAATCTTCCACGACAACGCAAAAACCTTCTACCGCCTCACTTAAAAACTGAATACCCGAATATGCACACGCCCGTTCCCACCCACATTCCCGTTCCCCATCGCTTTGAAAACAAAGTGGCCATTGTCACCGGAGGCTCATCCGGCCTTGGTCGTGCGATCGTTGAGGAATTCTGCAAAGAAGGAGGTAAAGTTTTTTTTACCGGGATTAGTGAAGCCGGATTGAAAACCCGGGAGGATTTTCAATCTGCCGGATATGACACCACTTTTCTTCGCGGCGATATGGGCGATGAAGAGTTTTGTCAAGAGATCGTCGGCCGGGCCGTCCAAACCTACGGCTCCGTCCACTATCTCGTGAACAACGCGTTTGCCTTCACGGCCAAGGCGCTGAACTCCACAACGAAAGACTGGATGCGCAGCTTCACCGCCGGCCCACTGGCTTACGTGCGCATGGTGCAGAACGTCGTTCCGGTCATGCGCGAAGGCGGGGGAGGCTCGATTGTCAACATGTCGAGCATTTCCGCCCATATCGCACAGGTGGACCGCTGGACATACAATGCCGCCAAGGGCGCGGTGAATCAGCTCACCAAATGCCAGGCGCTCGACCTCGCTCCGGATAACATCCGCGTGAACAATGTTGATCCCGGCTGGATCTGGTCGAACGAAACCGACAAAGCGGCCAACATGGATGGCGGCGGGCGGGCGAAGTGGGATCCGATCTGGGGGAAATACCACATGCTCCGCCGCATGGGCCATGCCGTCGAGGTCGCCCGGCCCACGCTTTTCCTACTTAGCGATGACGCCTCGTTTATCACCGGAACCACCCTAATGGTTGATGGCGGCTATTGCTCCATGGGTCCCGAGGGCCTGGGAGAAACTGCAGTTATTGCGGGCTCGGAATAACAAGAAGCCACTGCATGAACATTCAACATTCCTCACCATGTCCCACCAATTTGCGCTGCGAATATCTAACCAATCCCTTAGCTGTTGAATCAAATCACCCCCGCCTAAGTTGGGAGCCAACCGCCACGCAAACCGCGTGGCAGGTCATTGTAACTTCTGGAGGCGACGATGTCTGGAACAGTGGAAGGGTGGACTCCTCCGAATCCGTGGGAATCCGTTGCGGCATCAAGGATTTCTTTCCCCTCACACGTTATAATTGGCGGGTGCGAACTTGGGACGCCAAAAACGCCGTGTCTCCCTGGAGTGATCCCGCCTGGTTTGGCACCGGACCCGATGGGGCCGGATGGACTTGGGAGTCCTCTTTGGATCATCGATCGGAAATTGCCGCCTCATGGATTGCGCTTTCTCAGACAAGTCCTTGGCGGGAGGATGAATCCACTCCGTCGCCCATGGTGCGCAGGGAGTTTGATTTGGCGGAACTTCCCTCCCGTGCCGTGCTCTTTGCCTCCGCTCTTGGGCTCTACGAAGCGAGACTGAACGGGCAACGGGTCGGCGACCAGGTGTTGGCTCCGGAGTGGACTGATTACGGGCGTCGCGTCCAATACCAGGCAATTGAAGTCACCGGCTTGCTGCAAAGTGGTCCCAATGCTCTCGGGGCTATCCTCGGGCAAGGCTGGTATGCCGGACGGATCGGCATGGCTGCCGGGTTTCACAACGTTTCCCGCGGCGTTTACGGACGATGCCTCGGGTTCATTGCGTGGCTCCATTTGGAGTTTCCCGACGGCAGGATTGAGACCGTGGTAACAAACGGGACCTGGAAAGCGACGGACAGCGGACCGATCCGGGCCAGTGATTTGCTCGACGGTGAAGTTTACGATTCGCGCCATGAGGTTCGCGGGTGGGATGC
>JBDNGG010000556.1:0-9314 GCA_041689405.1 Terrimicrobiaceae bacterium
AGTTCGCGCATTACATCGGAGAGGCAATGCGTGGCTCGTAGTCCCACCAGCAAATGAACATGGTCGGAAACACCACCCACGGCTTCCGGCACGCCACCAAGGGTGCACACAATACCACCCATGAAAGCATGCAAATCGCCACGTCACGCAGATGCAATGACCGGCGCATGATCCTTGGTTCCAAAAACCCGATGCTATTGCAGGCAGAGATGGCTCGATGGCTGGGTTGAGATTTTCCTCCGCCCCTGCCGGGATGTAATGCTTACTTTATCGAATTCCGGTGCTTTGTACCTCCGGCTAATTTCCAAATCAACCCTCCGGGTCTTAAATGAACATGCTCACCCACCGAAACCAGCGAAGAACCTAAGAGAAGCACCTGCGCCGCGATTCGATCAGCTCTCGATTTTGACGGCCCAGTCGAGTTCTTCCTCGATCGACCATTCCTGATAGGCCATCGCGTAGTTCGGCACGGATGCGAGGAGTTCCTCATGCGAACCATCACCGGCGATGCGTCCGTGATCGAAAAAGATAATCCTCGGCGCGCGCCGCAACAACCCGACGCGGTGAGTGACCAGGATCGTCGTCCGCTGGTTACTCAACGCCGCAATCGCATCGTGAATGATCTCCTCACTGCCGGGCTCAACCGAGGATGTTGGTTCATCCAAAAGCAGGATGCGGGGATCAGCGAGAAACGCGCGTGCGATACTGAGCCGCTGCTTTTGCCCTCCCGAAAGCTTGACTCCGCGCTCTCCGACGATGGTTTGATATCCATGCGGGAGGTCGATGATGAAATCATGGGCATTTGCCATCGCGGCAGCAGACTCGACCGCGTCGTCGGATGCATCTGGTTTAGCGTAGCGCAGGTTTTCGAGAATGCTGGTATTGAACAAATACGTGTCCTGCAAAACCACACCGATCCCGCGCCGAAGTTCCGCCAGCGGCCACTCGTGCACGTCGATGTCGTCGACGAGCACGCGCCCACGCTGCACGTCGTAAAACCGAGGGATGAGATTGAGCAGCGTCGTCTTGCCGGAGCCGCTCCGTCCGGCAATGGCTACAAACTCACCGGCGTTGACCGAAAGCGTCACTCCTCGCAGGATCTCCTTTTCCGGATGGTATCCAAAACGCACGTCGTCAAGATACACACTCCCGCGGCTCAACACTCTTCTCTCGCTGTCACCGACAGACTTGATAGCCACAGGCTCGACGAGGACTTGGACCACACGCATCGCCGCCGCCCGCGCGCGCATCAGCGTATCGGACATCCGCGCAATGGTTCCAATGGGGCTCTGCAAGCGCCACCAGTATCCGCGGTAAGCAATGAGCCCACCCAGCGTGAATTCTCCCTGCCAGATGAACCATGTGCCAAGCCCAAGCATCACCGAGTTACTAAGAAAGCCGCCAAAAAATACGGCTGGAAAAAACATCGTCCGAAGCCGAAGCGCGCGGATGCTCTTTTCATAATAACCCTGCGTGATTTCGCCAAACTGCTGAGCTTCGTCCCCTTCTCTGGCCAGCGATTGCACCAACTGGACACCTCCCAAACGATCATGAACAAAGGCACCCACGTCACCAAGGCGCATGCGCACCGACTCGTAAACCGACTTGATGCGCCCGCTGAAGGTCCGAATCAGCAAAAATGACAGCGCTAACGGAATCAGCGTCGTCAGCCCCACCACCGGTTGCAGCGCAATCACGATGAACGCCACCACGACAAACGTAAGGCACTCCTCAATGAGGTTCGAAATGTCGCGAAGGACCGAGGATTCCATGGCGTCGATATCGCTCACAACCCGCGTCACGAGGTCGCCCGTGCGGCGGTCCTGATGGTATCCAAGCGGCTGATGAATGAGCCGCGCAAATACGGCATTCCGTATATCACGAACGAACGCCTGCCCGGATTTCTCGAGTAACCAGCTTTGCCACGCGCCTACCAGCGTGGCCAGCAATTGAGCACCCAGCATGACACCGACCGCAGCGAGAAGGCCACGAAGGTCCCGGGCAACAATGACATCGTCCACCACATATCTCCAGACGAGCGGATGAATCTGCGCAAGCGGCACCGCAATGAACAACAGACCAATCGACCCGAAAATCGCGGTCCGGTAAGGCCGGAGATATTTCCAAACAATGCCCGTGAGCTCCCGGAGCGGGATGACTGGTGGTGTAGCGTTCAAAGGCATCTCTGGCTGCACGGTGCTCTGGCTCAATCCAAATCCTCCGCTTCGCCAGCGCCCTTCTTGTATGTCAGACCACGCAACTTTCCATCGATGAACTTCTGAATTTCACCGTCCATGACCGCTTGGATGTCACTCGTCTGGACGCCCGTCCGCAAATCTTTGACCATCTGGTATGGCTGAAACACATACGACCGGATCTGACTGCCCCAGGCGATGTCTCCTTTTTCTCCATATTGGCGATCCACTTCCGCCTGCTTTTTATCCGCTTCGATCTGCATGAGTTTTGCTTTCAGCATTTTCATTGCGGTGACGCGATTTTTCAACTGACTGCGTTCATTTTGGCAGGCAGCGACCACCCCTGTTGGGACATGGGTGATGCGGACGGCGGTCTCAACTTTATTGACGTTTTGCCCGCCCTTCCCACCGCTGCGGTAAGTATCAATGCGGAGGTCTTTTTCGTCAATTTCAACGGCGGCATCTTCAATCTCAGGAACCACATCGACGCTGGCAAACGAAGTATGCCGGCGCTTATTTGAATCAAACGGCGAGATCCGGACGAGTCGGTGGACGCCCCGTTCGCAATTGAGATATCCGTAGGCATAATCCCCGGCGACACGCAACGTGACGCTTTTGACCCCGGCTTCATCCCCCTCTTGAATGTCAACCACTTCAGAGCGCACTCCATTGCGCTCCATCCATCGCTGATACATCCGCAGAAGCATATCAGCCCAATCGCACGACTCCGTCCCGCCCGCACCCGCGTGAATCGTCAAAAATGCCGGATTACTGTCAAAATCCCCGCACAAAAACTGCCGAAGCTCAAACTTATCAAGATCCGCCTCGACAAATTCAAATTCGCGCCTGGCATCGCCGAGCGCTGTCGCCCGCATCGTCGCGTCCGGTTCCTCTGCCGCCATTTCAACGAGGATTTCCAAGTCCGCCGCACGGCTTTCCAGTGCCCGGAACGGAGTGATCTTGTTCCGAAGCAGCGAAACTTCCTCCACATCGCGCTGGGCCGCCTCCTTGCGGTCCCAGAAATCGGGCTGTGTCATGTTTGCCTCGAGCTCGTCGAGTCGGGTAATCAGTCTCGGTAAGTCAAAGAAACCTCCGCAATTCGCCGACGCGGGCGGATAGGGCGGAGGTGTCAACCGTGTAAAATTCGTCTGCCATTTTAGGATTACTACTAGGTGTCGCCCCACTCTATGCGGAGCAATAAATGTGAGATGCGGCACATTAGATCGCACCGGAAGCGGAATCAATAGAATCCTGCCTCAGAAATCCCTCGCGAACTGACTCAAATGAAATGCCACCGGAGTAAATCAGGGAAAAGACGTCAGTCATGTTTTATTGCATTTTCGTATCGCCGATTGTCTGGCGATGCGAGAGTTCACCTGGGAATGGTGGGTTTGCGGAGGGAAAATGCTTCATTGGATTTGTCGTCATACCATTCCAGACGGTCCAAGCGGGAATCCGTCAACCAGGAGGGGAGGAGGTTGGGCTGCGATTTCGTAAACAACAGGCCACTAGGTGGTTGGCAGCATATGACACGTTCCATTAACCCGGTCGGGGCGTCGTCATATTCGTTCCCGATTCCAACCACAATAACGTCAGGTCTGTCCATGTGAAAGCTTCCTGGAGTTGCCATGACGGGGGAATAATCTAGCTAGACGAGACAGAAATCGCAGTAGACATTTTTCTGTTTTTGTCACGAAGGCTTCCTTCGCGCAGGAGGTGAGAGCGGGTTTAATTTCTCTTCGTCTTCTTCGATCCTCCTACGCCTTGGCGAGCTTGGCGTCCTCTGCGCGAGCTCTTTTCTGCTTCGTGTTTTAGTGCATTTTGCATTGGATTGTTGGGAGGATTCCGCAGTTTTAGAAACTTGCGCTTGATTCCGCGCCGCGAGAAAGATTTGCTCACGCCCATGCCTGTTGTTGATAAACCTCTCAGCGAACTTCAAACGTATTCCGGAAGTTCTCCCAAGCCCGATGATTTCGATGCATTCTGGTCCCGGGCGCTGGCTGAGCTTGATGCTACCGACCCTGCGCCGGTGATTACCGAAAATCTCACCGTCCGGTCTCCGGTGGTGAATACTTACGACCTGGTATTTCGAGGGGTGGGTGGCGCGTCAGTTTATGCGAAACTTTTTCGCCCGAAGGTGCAGGCAGCGCCCGCTCCAGCGGTGCTCTTCTTCCATGGATATTCGGGAAACAGCGGGGGATGGAGTGATGGGAAATTGGCGCTCGCTTCGCAGGGATTCACGATTGCCGCGATGGACTGTCGGGGGCAAGGGGGGCAGAGCGAGGATGGCGGGTCAGTCATTGGAAACACCTTGCATGGTCACATCATTCGCGGGCTTGCCGACGGGCCGGACAAACTATTGTTCCGTCAGATTTTCCTCGATACCGTGCAACTGGCGAGAGTCGTGATGGCGTTGGATGGGGTGGATCCCGCTAAAGTCTGCACTTGGGGCGGATCACAAGGCGGTGCGTTGTCGATAGCCTGTGCGGCTCTGGAACCGAGGATCCGGCGATGCGTATCGATCTATCCGTTCCTCTCGGACTACCGGCGCGTCTGGGAGATGGATCTCGATAAAGATGCCTACGCCGAGCTTCGGACGTATCTACGTAATTTTGATCCCCGGCATGAGCGCATCGATGAGATGTTCTACCGGCTCGGGTATATTGATATTCAGAATCTTGCGCCTCGCATCCGGGCAGATGTGCTTATGGGGATCTCGCTGATAGATACCATTTGTCCTCCATCCACGCAGTTTGCAGCTTTTAACAAAATCAACTCGCCGAAAACTCCGGTGATTTATCCCGACTTTGGGCACGAGGGTTTACCTGGCTTTGACGATATAGCGTTTCAGTTTGTGATCGACTTGCTGGACTGAGGGAGACCCTCTCAAGCCCATTGAGCATCCATGGCCGCATCGCCGTCGCGGTAGCTCATCCATTTGCGGTAGGGCTCGTAGAGCGATTTTTCGCTCGCGGGTAGCGCGCGGGCCTCTAGCGCGAGCATGTTGTCGGGCGACATGGGCGAAAACGCTGCGGCGAGTGCGGCATTTTGGAGGAGTTGGTCCGCGCTGGTAACCCCGCTCACGAGGGATGTCACCGGATGCGACCAACCGTAGTCAAGGCCTTCTTGCAGGGAGAAAACTTTGTCTTTTACGGGGCGAAAATTCCCACCAAGTGTTTTCATAGCCAGGGGCGCGATCTTCTGTGCAATCAGCTCCGGCAGGACGCGTCGGACGAACGCATTGGAATTTGCCTCGATGGGCGAAATCGGAATCAGACACGCATCGAATGCAGCCTTTTCGGCGAGCACGGCCAGATGAACACCCGGCTCGGTATGCCCGGTGAACCCGACGTAGCGCACTTTGCCTTGTTGTTTGGCATCGAATAATGCCTGAACCACTCCCTTGGACGAGAATCCCTTTTTCACCTGATCCAGCGTGGCAACCGCGTGCCATTGCCAGAGATCGAGATGATCGGTGCGTAGCCGCTTCAACGATTCATCCAGCATTCGCATGGCCATCGCGTAGTCATCCGCATCGTCATGCGTGCAAACTTTTGTCATGAGAAAAAACTGATCGCGCCGTCCTTCGATCAGCTTCCCCATCAATTCTTCGGACTGGCCCCCATGGTAATCCCAGGCATTGTCCAGAAATGTTGCTCCGACTTCGATTGCGATATCGATCATTCGCGCCGCTTCGTCGTCGGAAGCCAGGCGCAACGCATGGCCCCCAAGTGCGAGCGTAGGAAGCATCTCGTCATGACGGCCAAACTTTCTTTTTGGAACACGGATCTCGTCAGTGCGCACGATTTCCCCCGCAAGGGTCCGGGCCAACGAACCACCCAGCAGCAATCCCGCCGTCGTGAGTCCCAGTCTGCGTAAAAATTCGCGGCGTTCTAGTAGGCTGTCCAATGAGTTCATGATGTTGAGCGCAGTGTGTGGGACTACTGACCGACAGAGTGCGTGGCTTTGCAAGGAAGAATGCCCATCAACCTCGTTTTATCCCCTCGAGGAATAGGGCTTCACCATTCTGAATTTGATCGCTGTGAGTCGGGTGATGCAATACATCGTGTGCAAGTCCCCTTACACATGAGCCCCGAGCCTTTATCCTCCAAGCCGTCAAAGCACGCGGATCGCACCCGGCAAGCGGTGGGATGGATCTTCGGCCCGCTTTGCCTTGCGCTCACGTTTGTGCTTTCACCGCCCGAGGGTTTGACTGCCGCGGGATGGCATGCCGCTGGCGTGGCTTCTCTCATGGCAGTCTGGTGGATTACCGAGGCGATCCCGATACCAGCCACTTCTTTGCTGCCGCTGGTCCTTTTCCCTCTCCTTGGAATTGTCGATATCCGGGGAGCTGCCGCCCCGTATGCGAATCCGATCATCTATTTGTTTCTTGGCGGATTTCTCATCGCACTTGCAATGGAACGTTGGAATCTGCATCGCCGGATTGCGTTGGGGATTATTGGATTCATGGGGACGCGGCCGACACGCATCATTGCCGGATTTCTGCTGGCATCTGCGCTACTCAGCATGTGGGTGAGCAACACAGCCACCGCACTGATGATGCTGCCCATTGCGATTTCAGTCATTCAGCTCGTCAAGGCGGAAGCGGATACCGATAAGTCCAAAAACACGGCGAACACATTTTCCACGGTTCTTTTGCTGTGTGTGGCATATGGATGCACGATTGGCGGCTTGGGAACGCTGATAGGCACGCCCCCGAACGCCCTGCTGGCAGCATATTTGAGCGAGACCTATGGATTTCACATTGGCTTCGGCCAATGGATGCTCGTCGGCGTGCCTGTGGTGATCATTGGGTTGCCTCTGGCATACTTCCTGATGACGCGTGTGATCTATCATGTCTCGACAGAAGAAATGCCCGGCGCCGCCGAGAGCATCGAGCGGGAACGTGCGAAGCTGGGTCGCATTTCAGGTCCGGAGCTCGCTGTGGCGTGTGTGTTTTCCCTTACTGCTCTCGGATGGATCTTTCAGCCTTGGTTGGCGTCGGTGTTTCCGATGATTTCCGATACGGGAATTGCAATCCTGGGAGGGGTGCTGCTTTTCATGATCCCCGTGGATTGGAAAGAGGGGATCTTTTTGATGGATTGGCAAACAGCCAAGGGTGTGCCCTGGGATGTTTTTCTCCTCTTCGGAGGGGGCCTGAGTCTCGCTGCTGCGCTGGAAAGCCATGGCGTCGCAGCCTATTTAGGAAGTCTGTTTACGATGGCGGAATCCTGGCCCACGTTGCTCATGGTGCTGGGGATCTGTCTGGGGATCCTCGCGTTGACTGAACTCACCAGCAACACAGCAACTGCGGCGACATTCCTGCCCATCGTTGCATCGATAGCATTGGTGATTGGCGAGAACCCACTCCTGCTTCTTGTCCCCGCCGCGCTTGCCGCAAGTTGCTCTTTTATGTTACCGGTCGGCACGCCGCCTAATGCGATTGTATTTGGGAGCGGGATGGTCAGCCTCCCGCAGATGGTGAGGGCGGGGGTCCTGTTGAATATTGCCTTTCTATTGATTATCGTCGGCGTGACTTACGTCCTGGGGCCGCTGGTGTTCGGGATCACTCTGGGAGTCACCCCCGATTGGGTTGGGCAACGATAATCGCTTCGATGTGATGTTGCCAAAATGTGCGATCAATTATTTGTAACAGTAATAGCGAATAGTCATACCAAACGCTAATGGATTTCGTTTGCAAATGATCTTGGGAATCACGCTCGACTTGGAGGGACACCCGATTTGTTGCGAGATGTGACCGGGATTATTCCAGCCAAGCGTCGGCCAAGCGTCGGCCAAGTTCCAGCTTGGCCAACCGGGTGAAGTGGAGTTGATCGTACAGTTGCGGGCGCAGATCGAGCGTGTTGATATACCCGAACGTCGGATCGGTTGCCGACAACTGGGATTGCCCGGCGCGGACGAGATCGCGGTTCGGCCCGGCGGCGGCGATCCCGCCCACGAGGATTTTCATGTTTTCGGCATGTGGCAGGTCCTTGCGCAGATTCTGAGCCAGCAAGCGCAGTCGTTCACCGGACGCTTTGGCTTCGGGTTCCGAGTCGCTCTCGCCCTGGACATACAGCAGGGCGGCAATGTCAAACTCCGTGCCTTTCGGCAACGCCGCCACGGCTTGCCGGACGGTTTGCACGACATGCTGATACATGTGGTCGTTCGGAGATCCCTTTAGCCAGAATCCATTGCCGCCACCACCACGACTGGCCTTGACGATCAGGATGTCGGTCATGCCTGCCGCAGCCATACGGCGTCCGAACCCGATTTCCGGCCCCCAGAACTGCGAGTTAGCCCCCTCGCCTTGTTGCACTTGAAGGCTGACGATGTTGCCACCCGAGTCGCCGAACAACATCGCCGGACCATCACCGGCCCGCGTAGAACGGTTCGAGTAGAAAAATGGAATCCGTCTGTCCAGCGGGTCCTCACCCGGAGAAATATCCTTCTCACCGGGGTCCGCCGTGGTCCCGAGGCTGTTGGATTGACCGGTCAAAACGAATATCTTGACGTGTTTGAAAATGACGACGGCGGGTTGGTTAGTGACGGCGGCGGGTACCGTCCCCGGGGAAAAGGTACCAGGCATGGACTATTCTGTCAGTCTGATAGGAAATCGCTTTCGGCCCACCAGGACGTTCGCCCAGAGTTTGAAGCTGGAAGCGGGTGTTTCCATAGATGGATGCTGGCAGATCGGGGTCTGAGCGTCAAGCGCCCGTCATTGCGTGATGCGGAAACTAGGGGAAACTAGGGGTCAGTGTGCAAATCTTGACACATTGTGAAGGCAGAGAGATGTTGGAATTATTGCTCGAAGTGTGCGAATCGAATACGGCGGGGCGTTTTATCACGTCATGGCGCGGGGGAACCGCCGCGAGGCAATATTTTTAGACGATGACGACAGGCGGTTTTTCCTGCAGGCGCTTTCGGAGGCCTGCGAAAAGACGGTGTGGCGAGTGCATGCGTGGATGCTGATGGGCCACCACTATCATCTGTTCATCGAGACGCCGGAAGCCAACCTTGTGGAAGGCATGAAGTGGCTGCAGAACACGGTGACACGACGATTTAATATTCGTCACCGGCAAATGGGGGCGGCTCTTTGGAGATCGTTACAAAGCGGTG
>JBDNGG010000557.1:0-2169 GCA_041689405.1 Terrimicrobiaceae bacterium
CGACCATCCATTCGAACTTCGCGAGAAAAGCCATTAATCCAGGATGCGGCACTTCAACGACTACATAGGGCCGCAATCCCTCAAGCGTGCGGGCGGGAAGTCCCAGGTTATATTTTTTTCCTATTTCAAGGATTGTCGTCAGCCTCACACTGCCGTCGAGATGGCGGTGGAGGTCGATCTTCGGCAGGAATTCCATGACGTCCGCGAGTAATGACGATCAATGTTTCGGAACAAATTGCTGGAAAACCTCGTTGGCCTCAACCAGCGATTCCTTACCGCCAATATCGAACCATAGGCCCGGGACTTTCCAGGTGGATACTTCGACGCGGGTAAAGAGCCATTCAATGAGGCGACCGGGTTGATCAGGATTGTTTCCTTCTCGGACATAAAGGTCGATGAGCGGCAGTATATCTTTGCGGTAGTAATAAAGTGCTATGCCGGTGAGCGTGCTCTGCGGAGTGGGTGATTTCTCCACAAAGTGTGTGATACGCCCCGTCTCATCGACCGAGATCGAGTTATACTTTTTCACTAGCTCGAAATCTCCAACGTCATACACGGCAATGGTTGCTGCCGCTTCGCCCCCGGCAATCGCAAATCCATCCACCGGCTCGCTGAACAAATTGTCTCCCGCGACAACAATCAGGTCCGTCCCGAACAACCCCTTCGATTCAAGCGTGTAATGGATATCACCGATGGCCCCTCGTTTGTCGGCATCTGATGTCGACCCGTCGTTCACGATCTTAATTTTGAACCTTGGGTGTTTTCCAGCGTATCCGGCAGCCCACTCCCGGAAATCATTCGCAAACTTATTGTTCGTGACGACATAAACTGTCTCGATATCCGGAATAGGCGCCAGATTATCGAGCACCCAATTGATCATGGGTTTACCCGCCACTTCCAAGAGCGGCTTGGCTTTATTTAATGTGAGGGGATAAAGACGGGTGGCATAACCAGCAGCGAGAATCAGAACATTCATCAAATGAAGTATGGTCAGGTTACCCCCTCACCCGCAAGCCTATCAGTTGCCCAGCGGTTGCACGATTTTGATTCCCTCCAGAGGCGAAAATCTGAATCGATCGGAATCCCCTGGCAACTTTCGTTCATCTGAGAACTCCAAAACGGTCTGCTCCCCTTGTCCGCCCAACCATTCCAACCGCGTCATTCGCAAGGAATCGTCAAGGTCGATCTGCATGGTCCGAATCAGCTTTCGCAAGCGCCCGACTTTCGGAATGAGCTCAAGTCGAACGCCGACACTCGTCCGTTCCACTGTCACACGAAACCGCCGCTCCACATCGTGAAGACGCAGTCCCTCGGAAAGAATCGCAATGGCATCGGCCGCTGGACCTGGCGTCGCAATCGCGTATTTCTCGGCCTCTCCGAATGCAGGATAGTAAATCCAAAGATATTCCCCATCGTTAATCATCGTGCTCCGGCCCTCGGTCTCGCGTCGAAACCTGCCGTCCGGATGAATTGCCAAGATCCCGGTGGACGTCACGGGGTCGCGGGTGAGAGGAGACGCGCGGCGTTCAGTGAACCGGACTTCACTGGCTCCCGTCGATTTACGCGACGCGGCAATTTCATCGAGAATACGCGTGGTTGCGGCACCATCCAATTCCTCCGCATGGGCGATACAACTAAGAGCCAGATATGCGGCCGCGGAAAAAATGACTCGACAGCGGAATTTCATAATTATCGAAGGGGAGGAAACTGATACCACTGACCGGGATCGCGGACGAATTCTTCCATCAGGGCGGCAGCGACCTGTTGGGTCGCCAACTGCACGGCCTGATCACGCGCTAATCCCAGCCGCCGGGGCCAGATACAGGGTTTCGCCGTCATTCGGTATTTCCCGCCAGGCAGTGCTGCGACGACCACGGGGATGATCGCGGAATCCCCCATATAGGCAATAAGTGCGGGCGATTTGGAAAACAGGGCCTTCCCCCCAGGGAGTTCCACATCCGTCGTGAAGTCACCAAAAGGACGGTCGATGAGCATCGCAGCAAACTTCCCCGCTTCGAGCGTTTTCAGCACCCGCAGTGAAGCGAATGCATCCGTGCCGATCTCTATGGTGTCCGCCCCCCAACGTTTGCGGAACGCAGCGCGCCACGCCGTGAGCGCTGCGGTTGGTTCGGCTTGGGTGACAACGCTGATATCCCACCCCATCCTTCC
>JBDNGG010000558.1:0-2557 GCA_041689405.1 Terrimicrobiaceae bacterium
ACGGATGGTTTCGAAATTCATGCAATAATTGTATTCTGCACTATCCGTGAGAATTCGTGTGATCCGTGGTTTTTCGTATCGTATCGAGGAAGTTTTTCGCCGCCTCGTCGATCGAGAACCGCTGTTTGTAGCAAGCTTGGGGAGTGGCGGGTGACGGGTGGCGTGTAGCGGGTGCGTCTGACTCTGACTCGCCACCCGTTACTCGTAACTCGTTACAGAATCTACGAAGCAAGTTCTCTGTTCCTTCGGCAGTATCATCCTCGACGAGGCCTGGGCCATCAGCTTCGATTTCACGCCAGATGTTGACTTTATTGGAGATCAGGACCGGCTTGCCGCAGGCGAGCGCCTCGACGACGGCTATCCCGAAGTTTTCCTGGTGAGATGGCAGAACAAATGCCTCACAGCCGTGAAGCGCACCCCATTTGGTGTCACCGGTGAGCATATCGACAAAGTGAATGCGGTTTTGGACAGAATTAACAGAATTAACAGAATTAACAGAATGGTCGTTTGATACAGATGCGTTCTCCTCAGGATTTGAGGAATTGGTAGTGGTATGGGAGATATTCAATTCTGAACATTTTGTTAATTCCGTCGAAAGGTCTTTCAGCTTTCGCAGATACTCGGGCTCGTGGCAGGGACCGGCGATGACGAGGGCGGGCAGAGCGCCGCCCGTGGCGGGTAACGGGTGGCGGGTGGCGGGTGGTTGCGTGACGGATGGATTCGACTCGTTACTCGCTACTCGCAACTCGTTACTCACCCTCGCGTATGCGCGAATGAGCATGTCGACGCCTTTTTTCGGATGGATGCGGCTGAGGAATAGAATATACGGCTGGTTGCCCAAGGCAGGACAAGCGGCGGCGAATGCTTCTCGCATGGACGGCGTGTGGGGCGGTGGCTCTGCGATGCCGTAGCCGACGTTGATTGTCGCTTTGGGCCGATAGGGCCGGAAAGTGGTTGCTGCTAATCGCATTTCTTCTTCGCATGTATAAAGGACGCCGTCAGCATTATTGATCACGCGATGCTCGACGAGCTTCCAGTAAAACCTGTTGCGAATCGCCTTGAGCCGCCGCTCCGGTGCTCGCTGGAAGTATGGATCCAGCATGCCGTGCGGCATGACGAAGCAACGAGGGAGTTTTTTGACAGAATTTACAGAATGGAATGATTCGGTATCTGAACGACGGCCGAGACCTGAAACCTGAGAAGGTATTTCAGGTTTCAGCTTTCTAGTTTCAAGTCTCCGCATCGCGACAACTGTCGCTATGCTTGGCCAGAGCCAGAGGCCGTGAATAATTACAGCGTCGAAGCGGGGGAGGTTTTCTATCAGCCATGGGAGCAGGCGAGGGGAGTAGGCGTAGCCGAATTTGCCCGGCCCGAGTGCGTGAATGATAAACGGGTCCTGGCCCAGCCAGTCGGCGTTTGGATCATCGCAGGATACCACCTCGGTTTCGCAACCCAGCTCTGCCATCGCCGGAATGGAGTTCCGTATTCCTTGGCATGGCCCACCTGCGGATGGATTCATCGAAGATATGACACGGAGAATGCGCATCAATCAGCCAGAATCTCCTTTAATTCAGAAGCTGGCACGACGGAGCGTGTTCGATTTGCATAATGACCCAAGACCACGATCTGCCACAATCTCGTCCAGTGCGTATTTCCAGATTCAAAACTCATTGCAACAGAATCAACCCAATCGGCGTTCGCTACTTCTCTTGCGGCAGAGACTCCCGTTTTGGCAAATGCCTTCAACGGTCCGCGCATCCAATGATCCATGGGCAAAGTAAACCCTTGTTTCGGTCTATTCCAAACTTCCTTGGGAAGATCTTCCTTAAAACTTTCGATTAAAAGGCGCTTGGGCGGCTTACCCGACTTTAATTTTGCAGGGAGATTCAGCACATATTCGATCAGGCGATGATCAAGAAATGGAACTCGTAATTCAAGGCTCACGGCCATACTCATTTGATCACTATCCCGTAAAAGCATAGGCTCCATATATCCAAGAATCTCTGCCCACGAAATAGCTGAGAAGTAATCACCAGTTGTGTTCACAGGCGAGGGCCAAACGACCACACCATTCTTCAGGACTTTATCTAATATGCGCTTGCTCCACCATCGGCGGCGGACCAGTGCAAGCGAAAATGGGTCAAAGGATTCTATTCCATCAATCTTTTCTCGAATCTGGGCGGGCAGTAAGTGCACGATCTGCTTCGCCCAAGTGGACGGAAGGATGCCAAGTCCTGCCAGCTTGGGAATATCAGTGAATGAAGGATAGCCCCCAAAAAGCTCGTCTCCACCCAACCCGGAAAGAGCGACTTTGATGCCCTCTCTGCTAACCGCTTTGGAAACGATAAAGGAATTGATTGCATCGGCCGAAGGCAGATCCATTGCCGAAACCGCTTCTTGAACCCATTCGAGACAGTCCGCTGGTGTCACTTCGATTTCAGTATGCGATGTGCCCGCCCGCTCCGCTACCAACTGCGCCACTTTTCGTTCGTCGAATGCAGCTTGGGGAAATCCGACAGAAAACGTGCGCAGTGACCCTTCGTGATGCCGAGCCGCT
>JBDNGG010000559.1:0-8992 GCA_041689405.1 Terrimicrobiaceae bacterium
GAAGTCGCCAAGCTCACTGCGGACCTCAAAAAAGTGAATGCCGATCTGATTGCCGAGCGCAACACTTCTGCCAACACCGCTTCCACACTCACCACCAAGATCACTGACCTCGAAGGTGATCTGGCCGACAAAACCGCCGCCAATGAAAAATGGCGCGTCGAGTTTACCAAAATGACCGAGCGCGCGCGCAAATTCGAATCCGAGCGCGACCAACTCAAGATCGTTGGCATGGCCAAGGATCGTAAAATCGCCGATCAGCAGGCCAAGAATGCGCTCATGTATAAAGCGGGTACAGAAATCATCGACCGCTACGAAAGCCATGGCCTCGGTGATGCCATCCTCTCCCGCGAGCAATTCGTGGGAGCCAGCCGCGCCAAGTTCCAAACCCTCATGCAGGAGTATCAGGACAAACTCCTCAACCAACGCATTCAACCATGAAGAAGACCATACTAGCCTTAGCCACATTCGCCATCCTCACGCCAACGCTCCCGGTGAGCTTCGCCGCGGATGCTCCACCGGAAATCATTGCGCGGATCGGAAGCGAAGACATCCGTGCGGACACCATCCGTCCCTACCTCGACGCGCTCTCACCCGCTGACCGCGCCGCCCTCGCCGAGAACCCTCAGGTTCTGAGCCAAACCGTGCGCACGCTCATTCTCCAGCAGGTCCTCCTCAAGGAAGCCCTTGCCACCGATTGGGACAAACGCCCCGAGATCCAAACCCGCCTCGATCAGGCCCGGCAGGCGCTTATTGCCGACTCCTACCTCGCCGAAGTCGCCAAAGTCCCGGACGGCTATCCCAGCGAAGCGGAAATCCTTGAGGTTTACGACGCCCGCAAAGCCGAACTCCAAGTCCCGAAACAATACGAACTTGCACAGATCTACCTCTCAAGCGCAACCAACGGCACCCCGCTTCAAGAGGCCGCTATCAAACAACGGGTCGAAGCCGTTCAGGCAAAACTGAAAAGCTCCGACTTCGCGGATGTCGCCTCCACCGACAGCGACGAAAAACAATCCGGCGCCCGCGGCGGCAACCTCGGGTGTATCACCGACGCCAACCTGCAACCGGAAATCCTCAAAGCCATCGCCGATCTGAAAAAAGGCACCACCTCCGGCGCCATCAAACTTGAGGACGGCACCTATTTCGTTCGAGTCCTAGATATCAAGGACACCCGCACGGCTACCCTCGACGAAGTCAAAGACCGCCTTGTCCAACTGCTCCGCGAGCAACGCGCCCGTCTCAACCGCGACGCATACCTCACTCGCCTCCAGCAACAGACGCCAATGACAGTCAACGAAATCAGCCTCACGTCCCTCCTCGCTGATCCAAAAAAATAGCTCTTCCCGTTCTTATGGCTTTCCTATCCCGCTCGCGACTGGGCATCCGCACTTCCGGCATCGACATCGTTGTCGCTGGTTTGCTTTGCCTTTCGATGATCGGTGGTCAGCAAGTTCACGCTGATATCCTGAGAGGAGGGGCCGGACCCGGATCCGCTCCAACAGGAAGGCCCAGCGAAGGAAGGCAGACGAATCCCGGAGCGGAAACCGCCGCCGCGTCCCGCCAGCGTGCCCAGGATCGCCTCGCCCGCACGACACAGGCGATCACTGCCATGCGAGCGGTTCAGTCCAGCGCGCAGGCACGCTCGGTTATCGCCTTGCGTTCTCCCGGTCCGGTTCCTGACGGCCTTCGTCCGGGCGGACTCCAACTCGCGACTGGAGCGAACGCGCGGCTTTCGGGAGCGAATGAGCCGGTCGCGAATGGGCGCACGATTACTATTCAGCAGACCGAATCGCAGGCGGTCCTCCATTGGGAAACATTCAACATCGGAAGACGCACCAACGTTTATTTTGATCAAAAAGCGGGTGGCGTGGATTCTGGCAAATGGATCGCCTTCAACAAGATCTTCGACCCCTCCGGCAAACCCTCGCAGATCCTCGGATCTATCCGTGCTGACGGGCAGGTCTATATTCTGAACCAAAACGGAATCGTCTTCGGCTCGGGAAGCCAAGTGAACGCACGGGGTCTGGTCGCATCCGCGCTTCCGATCAATGATGCTCTAATCGAGCGTGGACTGCTGAATCAGGAAGCAGGAAATCCGCAGTTCCTGCTATCCGCTTTGCCGCAGGGGAGTTTTGTTCCTCCCACAGCGCTGACACCAAGCGGTAAACCTGGCAACGTAATGGTGGATGTGGGAGCCAGGCTCTTTGCGCCTGTTTCTGCCGAGGGCAGCGGCGGTCGCATCATCCTTGCAGGCGCCAACGTCGATAATCGAGGCACCATTTCCACGCCATCCGGTCAGACGATATTGGCCGCCGGACGCCAGGTTGGATTCGATGCGCATCCGTCCAACGACCCAAGTTTGCGTGGATTGGATGTTTACATCGGCGAAGTCGGCACTGGGGCAGGCACGGTTCGAAATTCCGGCATCATCGACATCCCGACCGGCAGCCTCACCATGGCCGGAAAGGCCGTGGAGCAATTGGGTGTGATTGAAAGCACCACTACCGTCTCGCTGAACGGGCGCGTTGACTTGCTTGCGAGTTACGGCGCCGTTCCAAACTCTGAATTCGACCCGAGCATCAGCGGAGGCGCAGCACCATTTCTCAACCGCGAAACCGGAACTCTCACCCTCGGCGAGGGTAGTGTGACGCGGATTCTCCCCGATATTCTCAGCGATGCAACGACCGTGGGAACCAGCTTTCCGATTCGATCCCGTATCAATCTAGAGGGTCTCTCGATTCACCTTGCCAAGGGGGCGATGGTTCAAGCGCCGAATGCCGATATCACGGCGCGTGCCGGATTGTGGACGCCTCCGCAGACGATCACTGGCGCGGATGGTAGCATCACGTTTCGTCGGGTTCCGCCCGATTTTGTTTTTACCAACGGTCAGATTTACGTGGATAGTGCAGCGTTCGTGGACGTTTCGGGAACGATGGATGTCTTCGTGCCACAATCTCAAAGTGTGTTCACCGTGCAGCTTCGTGGGAACGAACTTGCCGTTTCACCGGTTCAGCGGGATGGCATACTCCGGGGGACAGACCTTGTCATTGATACCCGGAATACCGGGACCTACAACGGACGCTTCTGGGTGGGCACCCCGCTTGGCGATGCATCTGGATTTTTAAACATCATCGAACGAAATGCAGCACAATTGTCTGCGGGCGGAGGGACGATTACTTTGCAAGCGGGTCAGGCAATTGTTGCCCGTGAAAACACTCAATTTGACGTATCCGGCGGGTACTTCCGGCATGAAGGAGGTGTCATCGATACGTCCGTTCTCCGAATTGGTGGGAATCTGGTTGATATCAAGGATGCGACCCCGGATCGGGCTTACGACGGAATCTACACAGCGACATCCACGGTCGTGAGAGCAAAGTGGGGAATCAGCGAAACATTCAGACTGCCGCTCGCTCCCTCAAACCGTCGGACGGAAAGTGATTATCTTTCTGGTGCCAGCGGCGGATCACTCACGATTACAGCCCCAGCGATTGCTCTCGACGGCGAGCTCTTTGGACACACCGTTATCGGTCGCGATCAAGTGCGATCAAGTGCCGGCAACACTAGTTTGCCACAAGCTTCCAGCCTGAGTCTGAATTTTTTTGGGCAGTTGGATAATCCTGCGCCCGGAGTGGTTTATCCGACCGTTTCGGCCACGGCTCCAACCATTCAGTTCGGCGGACAGGCGACGCAGCAGACGATTCGTGAATTCTCCGAAGACTCGATTTTGGCTCAGCCGAATGAATCCGCTAGATTGATTGCCATCCGCAACTTGGGGTTGGCTCAGACTTCACCGACAAGAGTGATCCCAAGCAGAGTCGACTCGATGGGCGAAGAGGTGCAACCGCCGCTTCCAGTATTGCAACCGGAACGCAGCGCAAAGTTGGTTTTCTCTGAGGACTTTTTCCAGGATTCAGGATTCGGAATTGTTCAGATCGACAACAGCGAGGGCGACTTTGTGGTGCCGCTTGGCGTGGATATCCAACTGCCGCTTCAAGGGGAGCTTTCAGTCACAGCACGGAACATAACCATTGATGGAGGGATACGTGCTCCGGGTGGATCGCTCAGCTTTACCGCACACAATCTTTCGGAGTATCAGGCGCAAATCCTGCAAACCAACGCGACCGCACTGACCCCGAAAATCAATCCCTCTATTGGAACCATCCGCCTTGGTCGCAATGCCGCGCTCGACGTCTCGGGGTTGATTTTGGATGATCGCATTGGTGACTTCCAGCCGTTGGTTCTAGACGCTGGTTCTGTTTCGCTTACGGGGTACAATATCGATCTCGCTCCGGGTAGCATTATTGATGCTTCGGGGGGCGCTCGGATTTCGCGACAGCAGGAACTTTCGTATGGCTACGGAGGCAGGATCCAAATTTCGGCAGGTGAGGATCCCTTCTTAAAGTCCGTCGTTAACGGCTCCCTGATTTTGGGGGGAACGCTCCAGGCCTACTCGGGAGCCAGCGGCGGAACCCTTGCAATTCGAGCTCCGATGATTCAGATCGGTGGCGAACAGCTCGATGGGCGCGCATTGCTTCTCGATCCTGATTTTTTCAATCGCGGAGGTTTTCAAAACTTTGAGTTGAGCGGTATCGGGCTGGTTCCAAAGATGCTCCCGGAGTTGGAGCCAGGCGAAGTCGCCTCCTTTCTCCCCTCGGTTTATGTAGCTCCCGGCGCTGTGGTAGAGCCTAGGTCGGTGGGGCTGATTGGATCGGTTGGACCAGACGGAAACTTTCGACTGGACCGGCAGGTTTTGCCTGATGGCGAGAGGAACCCTGTGTCGATTTCTCTGGAAGCCCCCGGTGTGAGGCGCGATTTTGTTGATCCGTCGATCTTTGCAGTGGTTGGAGATATTTTAATCCGGGGCGATATTGTCATCGGAGACGGAGCAAGAATTCAGACTGAACCCGGTGGCGAGATCCGCGTTCAAGGCGAGACGGTTTCCGTTTTTGGTGCACTCCGGGCTCCAGGCGGCAGGGTTGAGGTCGTGGGTGCCAGTGCGTTCCCGCTGTCGGTCGCAGATCGACTCGTTGCGACCTACGCCCGCCCCACCGTCCACCTGGGACCGAATGCACGGCTGACGGCGGAGGGTGCGCTCGTGCGCCAGTTTGATCGTTTTGGGCGAAGGATCGGTCAACTTTTCGATGGTGGTGTTATCCGTGTTGCGGGAAACATTTTCGCGGAAGCTGGTTCAATGCTTAATGTCTCCGGAGCGTCGGCAGAATTCGATCTGTCTCCCGCTCAAGTGGGAGTCGGGCTCTCGGAGAATCTGCGCAGGGTTTCGGGAATTACCCGTTCTCCTGCGGCACTCCGCAGCTTCACAACTGTGCTTCACAGCAACGGCGGCACGATTCAACTTCAGGGGTCGGAAATGCTCTTTTCTGATGCTACCCTCTCGGGCCGCGCGGGCGGTCCAACCGCGCTCGGGGGAACACTTGAGGTATCGTCCGGACGGTTTTATCGACCAGAGGAAGGTCGAACCGGCGCGGATATCAACCTCATTGTCTCGCAGCATGGTCGCGTGATTGCGCGAACCAACAACCGAATGATTTCCCGAGACGAAAATGGTGATCGTATCGTCACGCAGCGAAGCCCAGGTGTCGGCGTCGCCGTCGTGGATAACGAGAATGAAATCATCTCTGGGATCGGGTTCTTCAGTGTCGATCAGTTTGCCAGCGGAGGATTTGATTCTCTCGACCTCGGCTTTAACTACAATGAAAATGCTGTGCCGATTCCGATCGGCGGAAACGTCGAGTTTCGCGGACCTGTGTCCATCAGTGCGCGCGGATTCCTCCGCGTGGCTGGAGGAGGAATCATCAAGGCTGACAATCGTGTTTCATTAAACGCCGATTATCTTGCGATCGGTCAGCCGTTCCGTGATCCACAAAATCCCGCGGATACCTTTTTCTCGTTTCAACAAAATCCGATTCCCGGCGGACAAACGACCCCGGTATTTAACCCTGTTGCCACCTTCGGCACCGGTGTTCTCAACGTAAATGCCAAGCACATCGACGTCGGGACCGTAGTCATGCAGGACATTGGGCGAGCCACCCTCTCTGCAAAAAATGGCGACATTCGTGGAAATGGATCTCTCAACATTGCAGGGAAGCTAGCCCTGGATGCAGCGCAGATCTATCCCACGACTCTCGCCCAGTTCGATATCATTGCCTTTGATCACGCCAAAGGAAAAGGCTCCATATCGATCACGCGCACCGGTACTGCGAGCTTGCCGCTCTCCGCAGGAGGAACGCTCAACATCTACGCTACGAACATCTCGCAAGGCGGAAATCTTGTCGCCCCGTTTGGAACGATCCGGCTCGGATGGGATGGCTCCGATTTCGATCCGTCTGATACGGACTTCGACCGTCCGGAGAGTCTGGCAGTTGGCCGAGCGCTCCAAATTCCTGTGGCTAATAAGGTCGAACTACAACGTGGGAGCACGACTTCAGTTTCGGGAATTGATTCCCTGACCGGAAGGGGGATTCAAGTTCCCTTCGGAGTTTCTCCGGATGGCTTGTCGTGGATTGATCCTCGTGGCGTGAATGTCACGGCTTCGGGGCTCCCGGTAAAACAGGTTATCGTTGCAGGCAACTCCGTGAACGCAGCTCCAGGATCGACGATAGATATCCGAGGGGGAGGAGAACTGAGCGCATTCCGTTGGATTGCAGGAAATGGGGGGCCTGTGGATGTTCTTGGTTCTCCGTCTGCGAGCTGGAGCAGCTCGATTTCGTACGACCCCGGAGCATTGGTGAGCTACAACGGGCAAACGTGGTCCGCTCGAGTCGCCATTACAGGAACTGCATCGAATACCGCGCCCGAGGTAAATCGCTTGTGGAGCCTCGTTCCGGAAGCTTTTGCCGTTCTGCCCGGTTTTGGAGGAAATATCGCGCCTTTCGCAAGGTACAACCAGGGACCGAATGCGGGTGATCTTGGCGGTGATCCGGGGTTTACTTCGAGCAGGCTTAGAGCGGGCGACCAGATTTCTATTGCCGGTTCTTCCACTCTTTCCACCGGCACCTACACGTTACTCCCGGCACGATATGCCCTTCTTCCCGGGGCTACACTTGTGACGCCGCAGACGACTCCACTCACTGGCTTGTTTGCAAATGCGGACGGATCCGAAGTGGTCTCTGGCTATCGGTTTAATGCCTTCAATCGTGCGAATTCCACTGCCGTGACCCGACAGACTTTTGAGGTGGCTTCCGCACCGGTGGTTGCAAGACGTGCGGAATACGAGGTGTTACGCGCGGATTCATTCGCACAAGCCGCAGTGAATCGCTTGAATCTAGAGACACTTCAAAGGCTTCCAAGAGACGCAGGACACGTTTCTATTCAGGGAAATCAGGAGATCATCCTCGAAGGGGCAATCCGCTCCTGGAGACCCGCTGCGGGACGTGGTGCCAGCATCGACATCAGCTCGCTCTCGGACATTGTCATCAGTGAGAGCGCCGAAGCGTCAGACGGCGTAATCGTGCTTCGCCCAAGCCGGCTCGTCGGGTTTGGAGCGGAAAGTCTTCTCATTGGTGGGCAGCGTCGATTCACTGAGGACGGGATCTTTGTAACCGTCACAACCCCGAATCTTACCTTGGACAACCGTGGGAGCAGCCTGAGAGGGCCGGACGTGATGCTGGCCTCCAGAGGCACCTTGACGTTCGCACCGGGCGCCTCCTTAAAGACATCGGGTCAGCTGTCGCAAGCTGCTGACACGTTCATCATTAACTCGCCGGGTGCTTTGGTTCGCGTTTCTTCCGATCCGGGTGCGTTGACGCTTCGCAGTGAGGCATTCACCGCCACGGAACCACTATTGCAAGTTGGGGAATCCGTGTCCATCCGCGGAGGCAGCGTCACGATGGACTCCAGCTCGAGATTTTCTCTGGATTCATCAAGCACTATTTCAGGGAAGGCTATCACTCTCCGTAGTGCAGGGATTCAAGTGGTATTCGATCCGAATATCGTTCCGTCGAACTCGACTGTAGTGGACCCGCTCACGCTATCGGGAAATACGCTCGCTTCAATTCAGCAGGCACAATTCCTCACGCTTGGGGCTTATCAAGGGGCGATTGATATTTTTGGTGCCGGCAGTTTGGGAACGACCCGAACCGAACGTCTCACGCTCCAAAGCTCAGCCATTCGCGGATTCGGTTTGGACGGCGGGACGGTTCAACTCTCAGCTCAAACGATCTCCCTTGCCAACTACTTCAATGCACCCGTGCCAGGGGCCAGCGCGGATACGACCGGAACGCTCGGGCTGACAGCGGGGCAAGTGCGAATCGGACGCAATGAAAGCCGTATCGACAATTTCTCGTCGGTCCTAATAACAGCAAAGGACGGATTGCTTCTTGAGGATACCGGCCAGATCTTGGTCGAAAATGACCTCGATATTGTCACGCCGGTAATTGTAACCAGCAGCGGCGCTACGCAGGAAATTCGAGCGGGCGGAAGGTTCACCGTTACAGCAAGCGGGGATCAGCCGCGCATTTCTGGGGGAATTGGAGGATCCGTTGCTTTGCTCGGGCAGGCTCTCACTGTGGGATCGGCGATCCTCGCACCGAGCGGTGTGGTTAGTCTAACAGCAACGTCAGGTGATCTAGTGCTAAGCGGTCTGATTGATGTTTCCGGCATCCAGCAATCCTTTTATGACGCTTTGCGTTTCACGGACGCCGGCACGATTCGACTATCATCCGCAGAAGGAAACGTGGAAATCGGAGCTGACGCGCGCATCAATGTGGCAGGTCTCGCCGGTGGCGGTAGTGCCGGTTCCCTTTTCGTCAGCGCGCCCAAGGGACGTTTGATTGCCGATGGAACTTTGATTGGAAATGCCGCAGATGGAGAGCGATCCGGGTTGTTTTCAATTGACGCCTTTTCGTTGGATTCGTTTTCGTTGCTTGCAGAAGTGCTCAATGATGGCGGCTTCGCGCAGTCGCGAGACTTTCGAGTTCGTGACGGGGACGTTGTGATAGATGGTAATAGCCGCTCGCATTCTTTCAGTTTATCC
>JBDNGG010000560.1:0-4461 GCA_041689405.1 Terrimicrobiaceae bacterium
AGAGCCGCCACCGCGTGCTCGCGATGGAAGCAATTCCAAGAACCGACGGCCACCCAGTCCAAATCCGGATCCGCAACAAGGTCCCGGTAGTCATCGTAAACTTTGAGGCCAGGCCCATAACTTTCCCGGGCGGCAAGAATCGAGGAGGGATGGGGATCGCTGACCGCGATTACGTGGATTTGTTTTTCCAACGCCAGAAGCCCCCGCATGCGGGCACCGCAGCCGATGATACCGAGATGTCTAGTGGCGTCTTTGGGAATGGGATAATTCATAGTCAATACTGGTGAATTCGGGATGCCGCTGGATTTGTCAGATTCCGGCCCGCGCATGAGATTTCTGCCGGGATGTCGATCTGGAATACAATGCCATCGTCGCGGTGGGTCGCGGGCCTTTCACGGTTCTCCTCTTCGTATCTTGGAGTGCCGTGAAAGTCTGCCTGACCGGCACGGTGGAGCAGCGCGGCCAGTCGCGCCGGATAGGTCAGCCCGATGGCCGAGCCTTCGCCTTCCATGCGTGGGCCGAAAGTGATGCTGTCGCCAAAGCAGACAACCTTGGAGGCGGGCAGATTGTGATCGAGGATCGTCTGATAAATAACGTCGGCAATGAGCGCGTAACCGCCCGCAGTCGGATGCACCCCGTCTGCCATACCCGCGTTGGCGGTGTTGCGAAGCAAGCAAGTCGCGTCTTCTCCGATGTTTCCAAGCACGGAAAGCACGGTGTTCACGTCGGCCAGCGGCACCCCGCGCTTTCTGGCGCAACTCTTGATCGCTTCGTTGATTGCGGCAAGGCGTTCTGAAGGATGAAAGCCTCCGTAGCTCTCGATTTGATGACGCGCGAGCAGTGCGGGCAAATCAAATGGCGCCACCGTTGCCAGCAGGACTTTGCAATCCGCCTGGAGGGTGCGGGCGACCAAGGCGTCGAGATTGGCCGCGTATTCCTCTAGTGGAACTAGCGCGCCGGAGTTCAATGCGTCATTTGTGCCAACCATCAGGATCATCAGATCCGGGTAGTATGAAAAAACATCCCTCACGATCCGCTCCAACAAGGCGCGACTGTTATTACCGCCCACTCCCGCATTGATAATGCGGCTGTCAAACGTTTTGGTCATCGGTAAGATTCACATCTTTGGACAGACCCATTCCTGATCGCCACGAATGATGAGGTTCTGGGGCGGCTCCAGCAGGCGGGATCTCATATCCTGGAAATCGAGTTGCCGGGGAAGGACGTCGCGGGAGGAGCAAAAGGCCGCGGCCACGCCCGCAGCCTGTCCGATTTGACCGAGAATGCATTGCACACGGTAAGAGGCCATCGCGATATGCGAACCGCTCATATGCTTGCCAACCACCAACAACCCGTCGAGATGGAGCGGGACAAGCGAGCGGTAGGGAATGCCATACGGTTGAACCTCGGGATAATGGTGCATGGCGTCCGAGCCCTTCTTCCAGATATCTATGGGCCTTTGCGTGATATGCACAGAATCGTCCGGGATGTTTCCACGGAAAAGGTCAGTCGCAGTCACCACGGCCTCGCCCATGATTCGGCGCTGCTCGCGCACACCGATCTTGGGGGCCAAATGGACGACATAGCCGTGGGAGCGCATTTCGTCGAGGGCGGGTGCCATCGTCTGCAAGGCGGCCAACTGGGTCTCCGCCAAAGCCATGGGGTCGCGGGTATCCCGGCATTGGATCGCACACCCCCAATGTAAATACGCTCCCGCCTGACGCTCCACCGCGCCTGGATCGGTTCGACTCTCGGGCGTGCAGAAACCGGACTCCAACCCGCGCGGAACCCAATTCGGGTCGCCGCCGGGAAGCCTTTGGCTCACATACATCCAAGTGCATTGCTGCACAAGCGGGGTGCGTTCCTCAGGAGCGATGGACTCTCCAAAATCGGCCTTACTGTCTTCGCCATACCGCGCTTCGCATCCTGCCGCCTCCGCAAGCGCTCCGCTGCCGGTGGAGTCAACGACGATCCGGGCTTTGATCCACCGGTCGTTCCCGTGCTCGTCCGGCACAAGCACCCCGGTTACGCGGGATCCATCCAGCGTCAACCGGCTCGCTTTCGCCGGGCACATCAGTTGCAGATTTTTTTCTGCGACCAACAATTCGTTGATCACCCGCAGGATTTCGGAGGGCAGATACCAGAAATACCACCATTTATCCACCGCCCGATCGGTCAGCGCGAAACGGCTTTCCAATTGCGCCATGTATTCGGCAACAATCCCCGAGCGCGGACCGCCGTCCGGCATGGAAACAAATTGATCCACAGCGGCACCTCCGGGGTAGGAATCCTCATCGAGAAGAATCACCCGGACTCCCTCCCTTGCAGCGGCTATAGCGGCCGGCCATCCGGCAGTCCCGGCACCAATCACGAGAACGTCCGTTTCGATCCAAGGTTTCATCTGCGGCTTCCCTTCATAAAAATAGTGAACTCATCACGATCTGCACTTCTATCGCACGATTCCGGCACTTCAGCACATGTAGGAAGAGCCGATGGAATCATACGCACGGCAGGAATACCAGCCCACTCCCGCATAGGAGCCGATGCCTCCGAAGAGGGATCACAGACAATGAGGATTTCGATCTGATTCTTGAGAGCGGAGGATGCTTCTCTATGCTTGCCGAAACCAACGCCACCGGCCCCAATAATTGCTGCTTTTTTCATCTTAGTTAAAAATACGTCTTACATAAAATCTGCTGCTTCCAGCCAAGCGTCGGCAAGGAGCGAGAATCCGGCATGGGTGGGATGAATCCCGTCGTAGGCCCAATAGTCTGCCGGTGCCCGGTCGCAGGCTGCGTCCAGGATAGACTGCAATGGAACGAACGAAAACCCGCGTTCCTGCGCGAAACGGGTGATCCCTTGCTGACGCACGGCGAGATGCGATTTCCAATGTGCCGTGACCTGGCCGGCCTCGAGTAGAAACGGCTCAAGCAACAACACCCGCGTCTCCGGCTTGCGCGACAGAATCGCATCCACCAATGATGCATAGACTTGAAGAAACTCCTCGTCATTGATTTTTGACGTTCCTTGCATCGCCTGAATCGTGTCGTTGACCCCGATGAGCAACGAAAACACATCCGGCGCATGATCCAGCGCATCCGCCTGCCAGCGACGTGCAAGCCCGCCGACACCCTCCCCGCTGACTCCGCGATTCACAAATTCCCACTCGCGTTCCGGGTGATGCGCGCCGAGATGTGCTGCCACAAGGAACGCATAGCCATTGCCGAGCTGGAAGGCGGGGTTCAACTCCTCCGACTTGCGGAAAGCGTCGGTGATCGAGTCACCTTGGAAGAGAACTTTCATTTCCCCTCTCTTAGAACGCGATAAACGCGGGCGGATTTTCGATCGATGTCCAGGCCGGCCGCGCCGCTGGCAAGCTGATGAGATTCGCCGGTTTCCAAATCCACCAGACCCGTCACACGATCATCGGCAAAGGAGACAGATGCCCGAGATGCCTCCGGATAGTGGTTGAGCACAAAAAGGACACTATCTTCCGGTCCCTCTTGCAAAACAGCGGTGAGAAGATTCCGCGGTTGGATGTAGGTTCGCACTCCGCCCTCGGATTTCATGTTCTTGCCGTCGTTCCAATTCACCCAACTCACATCGGTCTCGGGTTCCGCGCGAACATGGGGCGCAGGGGTTTCCCGATCCAGCACGTTCCGGAGCCAAGAGATCGAATCGAGGCTGTCCAGTTCGGGCTGCCCACTGCCTAGTCCGGCCGGGACCCACCAAATGTATCCCCTTCCGAAAGCGACTTTTTCCCCAACCTGAGCGGGCGCGCTCCCGCAAAATCTAATCCGGGCACCGGAATTCTCACGCCCGGGCCATGGGCCGGAAACGATTAGCTTGCCTCCGCCGAAAACATACTCCTCGAGTGCCTGTGCGGTTTTTTGATGAACGACCGGGGAACCCGGCAGGAGCACAATCGCGGCATCGGAGAGTGCGGCTGACGAATGCACGGGATCCACGACCGCCGCCTGACGTCCGACATGTTCCACCACGCGAAAGAGCCCCTCGTATTCGAGCGAAGCCTGACCGCATTTTTCGCCATCCACGAACGGCTCTCCGATATAGAGCGCGTTGTCGTTGCAAGGCGAAGGATCGCCCAGATACGAGTGCTGGTGGCTGGTCAGGTCGTAGATGATGGTCAGGTCGGTCTTAGGCACCAAGGTGTCCCAGCCCTTAATGGTTTCGCAGGCGAGTTTTTTCACATCCCGGAGCACCTCGAGGCTTGGCCTCGCGTGCCCATGGGTGCCAACGGGCGAATCCCCCCAGCAATCGCGATCGTGAAACATGAACCACGAAAGCGCCTTGCATCCCTGCGCCAGCGCGCACAGCGCCATGAAACGCATGTGATCGTCCGACACGCGCGAACTCAGCACGCGTTCCCAAGTTCCGCTCATGAACTCCGCCGACCATGTGTAGCGAAGCGTTGCATTCATCAGCTTCAGCACGCGCGCC
>JBDNGG010000561.1:0-7219 GCA_041689405.1 Terrimicrobiaceae bacterium
CCTGTGGACCAATGGACGCATATCGCGGTGGTCACCAACGGGACCGACGCGTGGCTCTACGTCAACGGCGTCGAAACCGACGTGAAGTTGGGTATGCTCGAGGGACCGGTTGCCGAACCGACGATCGGGGAAATTCGCCTGGGCGGAATCAATACCTACAACTACACAGGCCTGCTCGATGAAGTGCGTCTTTACAACCGCCCCTTGAGCGCGGAAGAGATCGCCACACTGGCCAAACCATAATCATGGAGCGTTTTCTTCTTCCCCTCATCGTATGCGTCGGAATGCTCTCGTCGGCTTTCGGTGCTGCCGAGAACCCAGCGGGCGCCATCCAATCAGATTATGCTCACCAATCCGGCTTGCCCGCGCGATGGACCTCGCCCTCCGGGATCGAGTTTGCTCTCATTCCCCCCGGCTCGTTCGTGATGGGATTGCCCGGCGCGGAAGACGCCCCGCAACACACGGTGGCCATCACGGCTCCCTTTTACTTGGCCGTGCGGGAAATGACCAAAGGCCAGTGGACCGGCATCACCGGAAAAATCTACTCCACGTATTTTCCCGGAGCAGACACGCCGATCAACTGCATGACGCAAGTCCAGGCTGCTCAAATGCTGAAGGTGCTGGAAAAGGAGCTTCCCGGCTCAAGGCTTCCGACCGAAGCGGAGTGGGAATATGCCGCCCGCGCAGGTGACACTTCCGAACTGGCCGGCGATCTCGACACGAAAGCCTGGACAGCGGAGAACAGTGATAACGAGGTTAAGCCTACTGGACAGAAATTGCCAAATGGATTCGGTCTCTCAGACATGCTCGGCAACGTCTGGGAATGGTGTAGCGACGTTTATGATGCGGAGTATTACACCCGCTCGCCCGACAAAGATCCGCAAGGACCGGAGAAATCGCTCTACAAATATTACGTGCTACGCGGCGGATCTGCCTGGACGGGTCCGGAGACTCTTCGCTACGGAAATCGCGCTTTCAGCCAGGCCGGGCGAGCACGCCCGGACATCGGCCTCCGTCTGGCTTTCACTGTGACTGACGATTTTCGCAAGCGGTATCTCTCAAGCGAAAAGCCCCCATCGCCGACTCCGTAGAGTTTTCATGAACGATTCCCAACCGCTTGACTGCCCGCATATTCTCTACGTTCCCCCCGGAGCGATGAGCGGAACCATGGGCGACTCGGATGTGATCGCCTACGACGGGAGGCTCCACCTATTTCACCTGATCCTGCCCAACCACAGCCTGATCGCCCACGCCATCTCAGAGGATGGCTTCCGCTGGAAAGCAACTGATCCTGCTTTGCACACTGGTGCCCACGGCTGTTTCGACGACGACATGCTCTGGACCATGCAGGTCGTGCGCCACCCAGACCGCGAACTTTTTCTGATGTATTACACCGGCTGCTCGCGACGCGAGCACGGGCAGGTGCAGCGAATCGGGCTGGCGACCAGCCCGGATCTCATCCACTGGACCCGGCATTCGACGGACCCCGTCGTTTCCGCCGCGGGTCCACATTATAATTCCGACGTGAACCGGGTTGGGTTCGTTTCCTGCCGCGACCCATTTGTCTTTTGGGACGACACGGGCGGCTGGCACATGCTGTTCACAGCCCGCACCTCCGCCGGCGACCGGTTTGCCTCCGGGTGTATTGGCCACGCTACCTCGACGGATGGATTGAGCTGGGAATTGCAAGCTCCCCTGTTTGCTCCCGCAGAATACGAAGACCTCGAAGTGCCGTCCATCGTCCGGGGACCGCGCGGCTGGGCACTCTTCTTTAACGACTTCACCCGCGCCACGACCCATTGCCGGGTCGCGCCCGACCTGACCGGTCCGTGGGCGCGTCCAAAGGTAAGCCAGCCGCTTCCGCCGGGGCATTTTGTCATGCGTTTTTGCCAATGGCGTGGCCGGACGCTGGTGTGGAATTCCCTGCGGACCACGGCAAACTGGCCCATGCGATACGTTCCCGCCGGCAGCTCCTTCACCCTGCTGGGACCGGGCAAAGAATTAGCTTGGAATGAGGCCGGAGAACCCGAGCTCCAGCCTTGGAAAGAGTGGGAATCCCTCGCCTCCGGGGATTGGGAGCCATGGTCCGAATCCGCCGTAGTGTCGCTCAGCGGAATGGGACGCTCCGCCGTGTTCAGCGAGGTGGCTTACGACCATTTTATCCTCGAAGGGGAATTGGACGGATCGCAAAGTGCGCGGTTCGGCATCCTGTTCCGGGCCGACGACGATGGAGAGAAATGCCTGGCGATCGAGCTTGATCCGCCGCGCAGCCGCGCCGAGCTGCACCAATACCAAATCCACCAGCCCGGCGTGCCCCGCCTTAAGTTGAAGGGCCCCACACTACAGCAGGCGGGCAGTTATCCGGCGCTCCTTGACCGTCCGGCTCCTTTTCGATTAGTCGTCTGCGGGGAGTATGTGGAATTCAGCCTGCACCATCGCATCCTGCTCGCGCACGCGACCTATGCGCTCAAGTCGGGCCGGATCGGGTTCTTCCAAATCGAAGGAACGAGCACGTTTAGAAATCTCCGCGTGCGCCGACTGGACCCGCCCTGGCAGGAACCTGTTTTTTCATGAACCCCTTTCCAACGACTGCCCTGCTCGGCTTGAGTGCCGATGACCTCCACGCCAAGGCCGAGGGCGCGACGCTCACCCGGCTGAGCGAAATTCTCGTCGTCCATAGCAGTGCTCTGCTCGACCCAAACTCTCCGCAATATCTCGACTACCGGGATTTGCAAAAACCCTACTGGCGGGCCCGGAGCGGGATCTTCATCGTTCCAAATGCCATGCAAATGCTGGCACTTGCCGGCGTTCTCACGCGTGACCCCCGGTTCAGTGTGGCCGCCCGCGACACCTTGCTGGCCATTATTGACCACGGTTTGGCCGACAGCGCCTCGCTGGCCTGGGGATCGAAAACCGCTGGCTGGCGTCATGGTGCGGGGCACGACAAATTCCTTTTTGCCCTCGGAGTCTGGAGCGTTCTCGAATTTGCCCGCGATTCCTTTGCTGCGGACGATCGTTCAAAAATCCAGATTTTCCTCGAGGAATCCCTTCGCATCAGCCTCGAAGCCACACGGGCCGACTATGCCGATATCACGAACAATCGTGGCGTGCGCGGGCTTCTGGCCTCGGCACTCTGGGCGCTTTTGCTCGACGGATTTGCGCCCGCAAAAGAACGGGAAGCGGTTTTGAACCGGGCCTCGATCGGCCTGGAAAAACATCTTTTTTTCGTCTTCGATGCGCAGGGAGCTCCCTACGAAGGCCCCGCTTACGCTGGCAACACGCTGGGAAGTCTGGCGCTGATGGCCGAGATCCTCCGGCGAGCTGGCAAACCGAATCTCCTCCTGCACCGCGCGTTCGAGCGCCATCCCCGTTATCTCGCTTACGAACTGGTTCCGGGCCACCCCACGGTAAACAACCTCAATGACTCTCCATTTCCCTGCGGCAGCGTCAGCGGTTGTCTGCACAGAATGAACCAACCCGGCGGCGAAGTGATCTCGTGGCTCGCGCATCAACTGGATCTGGCGCGCTCACCTCGCGATGCCTTTGCCCAAACATCGGCGGGACGTGACTTCCTCAATTTTCTTTTGTGGTGGGATGAGTCGGTGCCGGCTCGCTCACCGCAGGATTTGGACTGGCCGACCTCGGGTCATTTCCCGATTCGCGGCGTCGTCTCGCACCGCACCGGGTGGGATGATCGCGACCTGCTGGTATCGCATTTTTGTGGACGACAGGAGGTGCTTTGCCATCGGCAGGGGGATCAAAACCACCTCGCCCTTTACGCCGGCGGCGAATTGCTTTTGGTGGATGCCGGCTACGGCGGTGACCACAAGGACATGAGCCAGGCGATGAACCGCTGGTTCGGACTCACCGAGGCTCACAATTGTGTTTTAATTGACGGCCAGAATCAGCGCGGCGTGCTGGAGGCTCCCGGATGGGGCGAAGGCGAAATGGTCGGGTTTTTCCAATCGTCCGGCGCGTCCTCGTCTCTGGGCGATGCGGCCTCCACGACGGGAGCAGATCACCGCATTCGCCAATCCCTGCGGAGGGTCACCCTTCATCGCGACACCATTGTTCCCGTTGTGACGGTCGCGGACTTGAACGAGCGCGATGGCAGCCCGTTTGTGACCGAAATTCTGTGGCACACCCATTCAGACAACACCTGGTTGAAAACCCCCGGCGGTTGGGTCATTCAATCCGTAACAATCGATTGTCACGTCTTCGTATTCGATCTGAGCGGAAAGGATTTTGATATCGTAAGCGAAACAGGCTTCGGGCGGCCTCGCCTCCGAATCCGTTCCGAAGGGCCACTAAGCCAGTTTCTGACACTCTTCATTCCGGTTCCCAAGGACGACCCGGCTCCGCAAGCAGAGATCAAGGGACGCGAAATCGCGATTGTCTCTCCCCGTGGATCGTTCGTGGTTCCCTTCCGAATGGGAGAGTAAGGACGCGTCCGCGCGCGAATCCACCGTCAATCTGAAGAGTTCGAGTCGTGTGCCTTCTCGCCAGCGCCTCCGCCGGCAGTCGGTTCCAGGCTCAACGATGTCTGGGTTCCACTCCAGGCGATGCCGACTCCTCCTGAGACGACCAATGTCCAAGGTTGCGGGTTTTTGGCGGGGTCGAGCACAATGGTCGCCGCCGCCCGCCGGGATCCCGCGAGCACCGAGGTAGCTCCTGCAATTTTGTCGTTGGCATCGAAGACCGTTAGGTTCCCGATCGATCCGCGTTTCTCCCATGTCCTGCCATCAAATGTCCCCTGAACCTGAAGCGTCAATGGACCGGCACCTTCCACCTTGAGCAGTGCGGTAGCTGTTCCGAGATTGACCGGTTTTCCGGTCTTTGGCAAAACCATGGCCTTCGGAATGGATGCCGGGCGCGGCTCGACGGTTGCATACTTCAACCCCGCATCAAATAACGCCTGCAGGTAATACGGCATGATCTGCGTCACACTGTGAGTGGGTTTAAAAACACGTTCCCCGTATCCGTCCAGTGGATCATCCGGATTTTGGTAGATCGACCTAAAAGGCGGGGCAGACTTCGCCTGAACCATTTTCAGATAATTGACATCCCCGGTCCACCGCCAAGCCAGGGCCGCTAATTCGAAATGCGTGTAATTGAGTTTGTCCATGACCTTCACCACCTCAATCACCGGTTGTTGAATGCGCTGGTCGCCAGTGAGATTCCAATAGCGCATCACCCATCGATCGTGGAAAAAGGGATGTGCGGGGAAGGAGGGCACCTCGGAAAAAGGACGGCTCAACATCGCGTCTGCCAGCTCATGAATGTAAGCGATCGCCTGGGGGTCCCAGGTATTCTCATAAAAACTCAGAACCTCCCCCAGCGTCGTGCATGCTTCCCGGCTTCGTTCCGCCGGAAGTGTCACCTGGCCGAGTGACTCAAACCATTTCCGCGCCAGGTCCAGTCCCGAGTGATCGCCAAAAAGCAGAAACCGGAACAGCGGGGCATCGGGGTTGATGAAATGCGCTCCCACCTCGACGTAATCATCGCTGACGACCTCGCCCTCCCGCGCGGATCCCCACGGCGTGAAGCCTTTGACATGGTAATTCGCTCCCGGCAACTTGCCCAGCAAGGTGCGGTTATCGTCGTCGTAATTGACCGTGCCGACATCCATAAAATGCCGGGTGGCGGCAGTTGCCCAATCCTTGTTGCGGAAATCGGCGGAGCGGAAATACATGAAATTGTAGTCCCACACATTCTGGTAGTGGCTGTTTAACCACCAGCGGTGTGCCTGCGGGCGAAGGGAGGTGGGGCTCCAGTTATTATGCAAGTTGGGCCAGATCCACATGCCGTAGTTGCCGAGGTGATCCACGGAGGATGTAAAGCCGTTAAAGGCCTGGGCAAGAAAGCGGTCCCATTCATCGGTCACACCCTTTTGCTTGCCGGCAAAACGTCCCTCCACTTCCGACAGTCCATTCCAAACCGGATCGGAAATGCCGTGAAGATCCGCCGCATACAGGCGATTCGCCTCGGCGGCGGTCTGATCCGGTATCTCCTGCGCAAACTGCAGGCGAAAATCCGTGGTCACGGCCAGCCCCATCCCGTTTCCGGAGAGCGCGTTGATATCCTGGTTTTCAATGATGGGTGGAAATACCTTCTGCATCGCATCAAAATATTTTTGCGGAAATTTCAGATCCAGATACTTCCCCTGATGCGCATATTGGATCTGGTGAAGGCGGTCCGCGCTGAGCTCCTCCTCTTCGGTGAAGCTGGTGCGTCCGTGTTCCGGCCACTGGTAAATGACCAAAGCCTCCGGGCTCCAGGCAATCTCCTTGGGGAAGAGTTGCCACAGGTGCCGGGCCTGAAGAAGGACTGATCCGTTGGACGGACTGGACAGCCGGACCCATCCATCCGCCCGCTTGCCATCGGCGACCTTGCCGGCAGAAGTTTCGACGGCCACCTGGTCCGGGCGGGACTGGATCAGCCATCCGATGGTGGCTGGTGCCGCCAATGGCGGAGCGGTTCGTGCGGGGGCGGGTTTCTTCTCTGCCTCCGGGAGTGCAGGGATCCCGCCGGTGGCAGCCTTGCCGTCCAGCCCGGCAGCCCATTGATCCATGCCGGAGAGAGGCACGAGGAACCCCAGGCGGGCCAGTTTCTTTTCATCGGTGTTGAAGGTAATAATCGTGCGCTGTCGCACATCAATCCAGGGTTGACCCGCCCACGCGGTGAAGCGGATTTCGTAACGGCAGAGCCGCTCATTTTTGGGATTGGTCAGCCAGCCCTCCGCGAGAATCGTGACCCGAACCGGCCCCGATTCCTCGATCACGACCTTTGCTGTTTCGTCGAGTTCGGAATTGTAAACTCTGCCGCGCTCATCCATCAAAAAAGGCCCGCCCCTGCCCGTGACCAGCGGCGCATTCCTGCCCGCGAGCTTGACGTGCTGGATCCCGGCAAACGGTTTGCGACCAATCTCAAATTCGATGGCTCCCGTTTCGACCCGGATCGTATCGTCGGACTCCGTCACTTTCAGCGGTGTGGCCCCGACAGCCGGAGCCTTATGCACCAGCCGGTATTCCGCCGGTTTGCCATCCTGATAGGCGGCCAGAAAACTTAAGCCGAGCCACTTGAGCCCCTGGCCGGGATACCAGGTCGCCCGCTCGGTGAACTGCGCCGGGACCGGCTTGCCATTTTCCAACAAGGTGAACTCCCCGACGTTCTCCGCCTGATGGCGGGAAATGGGAATGCCAGTGATGATCGGACTGAC
>JBDNGG010000562.1:0-2160 GCA_041689405.1 Terrimicrobiaceae bacterium
ACGAAAGGTGACTTCGAGTTTCATATCGAGCAGCAACGCCTCCGGAGTCTGTGCACACTCGACGATGTTCGTCATCATGCGCGGGCCTTCTTCCAGTTCGACCACTGCGATCGCGTAGGGCGGTTTGAACCCTGGAACCTCCCGGTGATGGATCACGTAGCTGTAGAGCACGGCGCGGCCCGAGGCTTCGAAGATTTCGACGTCACGGCTACCGGTATAGGGACTGAACGGGCGCGGAGGAAAATACGCGCGACCGGTCTCGCGACAGCGCTGGAGTAACAAGCGCCCGTGTTTGCATCCGTCCCAGAAATGCCGGGTCTCGGGCGTCGGCACGGGTTTGCTGCCGGCGTAGGGAGTCGAGGCCGGATCAGCGAAGGGACCTAACTGCGCGGTATTATTGGTCGCCATTAGGAGATGGAAGAGATTGCTTTAACAAAGTCGGATTCCGACTGTTGATCCGGTGAGACATCATCGATTACTAAAAAATTAGTCCCTCACTATCCCTTTGGGCTGAATTGGCGTCAAGGAAACGCCGTCCGGTAAGCAAAACTCTCCAGTTGCCACTTTCGCGACGGACTTAACTGATCGGAGCCTCAAAAAAGTTACAGGTGTAAATCACGCCCTGCCTTGAAGCTGGGGGATGCCAACGAGGGGAAGCACTGGGTTTACTTCCCGAGAATGCATCCCATCTACCGGCATGGGGACGGAGACCAGCGGGGGTTCCGTTTGGCGGTGGCGCATTTGGTGGATTCGGGAGCCTGTCGTGCCAGCGAGGTGATTACCGCTTTTGGGATATCTATGGGGGAACATTTTTGTGAGGAACCAGCTCAGGAAACGTTCTTCTTACGCGGTCAGGGCCGGAAGATGCCAAACTTCGGCGGCGACTCGCAGCATGTTTTCGCCGATAACCTTACGAATGGTCTCATCAGAATGTCCGCGTTGCACCATCCCGACGGTGACCAGGGGCCAGTTGGTGGAGGCCATGCTCTGGACTTTTGCCGGTTGGTTCCAGGCTGGATCGAAAAGCTTGTCTCCCGGTGGCCAGAAATTTTCCCAGCGCGCACGACGTGCCGCACGAGGCTGGAGGGACTGTTCGGCCTCGTCCGACCATCGTGAACGATAGGCACTATCCATCCCGATCGTGACGGCATCGGGTCCAAATTTCCGGATGGCGTAGTCAATATGATCCAGCATCGCCGCTAGGTCGCCGGTACCGCCCAGAAAGGCCGAAATGTTCGTGATGCCGATTGTGCCTCCAGCATCGACCACGGCCTGAATGACCTCGTCGGGTTTGCAGCGGGCATGGCTGTTGAGGGACCCGATGGCGGAATGACTGATGACGATGGGTTTTTCGGAGGCGCAGGCGGCTTCGAGACAAGTTTGCCAGCCACTGTGGGCCACGTCGATGATTAGACCAAGACGGTTCATTTGGCGGATGGCTTCCCGCCCAAAATCCGAGAGTCCGGCATTACTGGGCTCGGCGCAACCATCCGCCAGTAGGTTGCGGCGATTATAAGTCAAATGCATCATACGGATGCCTAAGTTGGCAAACACCTGCAGAGTGCGAAGTTCGTCTTCCACCGTCAGAGTATTCCCGGTGAGAGGAATGCCGTTGCCGGTCAGGCAAAGTGCCCGTTTACCTTGCGCCTTGGCCTGCAGGATGCCTTCCGCCGACACCGCTCGTTCCAAAAAATCCGGCATGGCGTCGGCCAGAGCGACATAGCGGGACAGTCGCTTGAGCAAGCGCATCGGGTCGTTGCTTTCCTCTCCGGCGTTGAGAAACATGCAGGTCACTCCCGAGGCTTCCCAAGCCTCGCGATACTCTTCTTGGAAACGAGATTCGCGAAGCCAACCTGCCATGATCATTTGTTCGCAAAGATCTTGATACTCCAATTCGGAAGCTCCGCTTTCGAGAGCTTGATTGAGAAGCTCGGGCTGCAGTGGCGCATGGTGTCCGAGGCCATAGGATTCGATGACGAGACTTTCCTGGTGCAATGCAAGGCCGTAGTCCAGATCCCGCTGTGAAGGTTTTAAGACAGCCAGCCCGACTTCCCGGGCCTTGGCGATGGGGTTGGATACTGAATCTTTCATTAGAGCGTTTTTACCTTTGAGAGAGCCGACTGACAAGGACGACCATTGGGCGTATCCGCACTTCCCGGG
>JBDNGG010000563.1:0-5238 GCA_041689405.1 Terrimicrobiaceae bacterium
TCGGTAGGGTATTCGAGACGAATATCTGGCACGAAAATTTCTTTGGGAGTATTCTTACTGCGACCTTCTTCCATTTCCTCGATGCGAAAATCCGGGACGCGAGTTATGCTGCCCTGTTTGTCTCCAGGTGTAAGGGTTAGCACCATACCTGAATTAACGTCCCGAAAACGGACGTGTATCGTTTGATCGAGATCATAGCTGAACGTCATCTCAATCGGTTGTTGCGCAGCGCGTCCTGGAGGAAACGGGCCAAGTTCCCCATCCATAATGATGGTCACGAAATCTGGATCATCCTCCTCATTGGCAGACTGGGTCACCCGACAACGAAAAAATTTCTGACCCTCATACATCGTGTAAAACGTTTTAGTCTTCGAACACGGCAGGGGAGTGTTCTTAGGGATAATGATGGAAAGACGCAGATCTTCCGAACCCAGTTCTTCATCTTGATGCACTGAGATAGTCCCAAGGTTATGGTTTGCCACATCCACCACCGAAACCTTGGAAAGCTTCTCCCGCTGCTTGGGTTTCAAGTTTCCCTTGTCCGTCTGCAGCCCCGCGTAGATGGCAGCCCCGAGCGCGACGGCCTCGTCAGGGTTGACGCCTTCCAATGGTTCCTTGCCGAACTGGCGCCTTAACGATTCCTTCACTGCGGGAACACGGGAGCTTCCGCCGACTAAAAGCACCTCATCGATGTCGTCATGGCTGAGATTCAAACTGTCCAGAGCGGTTTCGACACGCATCTCTGTTTGGGCGATCAGGCTGGAAATTGCCCGTTCGAACTCCTGCCGGGTCACCTGCGTTTTCAGGGGGCCGTCCGGGCCCTCATAAAAATTGAAAGGCGCGGTGGGCATCTTGCTCAGCGTCTTTTTGCACTTTTCTGCCTCGAGAAGGAGGCTTTGCCAAGCCGGCGATTTCCTTTCATCCTCCTCCGAGGTCAAACCGAGTGCATCCCTGAGGGTAGATCCGAACCGTTCCGCATACTTCTGGTCGATGATTTCAGCGATCTTCTGGTCGAAGTCCATGCCTCCCAGTTCCGAGTCGCCTTCCGAGGTGAGGCACTCGATCTCCGACCCGTTGACCTTGGCGATGGTCACATCGAATCTACCGCTCCCGAAACTGTAGATCAGCACCATTCCCCTGACGGTCTTCTGCGTGGCGTAGGCCAGGATAGCGGCTGTCGGTTCGTTGACGATGCCTATCACCTTGAGGCCAGCTTGAGTTCCGGCCTCGATGGTCGCCTTCCGCTGCCGCTCGGCGAAATACGTCGGTACGGTGATGACGACTTCATGGATCGGGCCGAGCTCCTTGCTGGCCTTCTGGGTCAGTTTCCGGATAACTGCCGCCGAGGCCGATACCGGGTTCAGTTCCATCCCATGACGGAGCCGATAGGTCTTGTCGGTACCCATGTCTCCCTGGAAATGCTGAACAACCGACTCCGGCTCATGACCCAGTGTGTTGCGAGCAAGCGCACCGACGACAAGGGCGCTTTTGTCCGCCTTGGGAGCATAGACACAGGAGGCCATGAATCTTTCCCCGTCAACTGAGACGATGGCGGGATGGCCGCGATCGTCGAGCTTGGCGATGAAGGAGCGGCTATCTCCGAGATGTATTCCTATAAATGCCATCAGGAGCTTGTTTTTCTGCCTTAACCAATGTGTCTCACACGCGCTTTCGAGATCCGATCAATCCATTCCTTAGATTTCTTCCTGACTTCAGGATTGTCGTGTTGCAGTCGAGCCTGATGCTTTTTGTTGAGCTTGTTGAGATGTTTCCTAATTTCTTCCTTCGACATGTCATCGGTGACCCCAAGGATCTGATCGTCTTCGGATGCGTCGCCAACGGGCTTGAATTCGACGTCAGCAAGGTGCCGATCCGTTAAAATTCTGACCTTGGTCTCATCGAGGCCTAGCTTACGGGATATGCGTGTAAGCTGTGCCATTTCCTGCGGATGTGCCTCTCCGTCTGTCTTCAGGACATTCAGGCAGAGTTCGTAGGCGTCGTATAGGAATCGCGGCTCACCCTTGTTTTTCAACACCTCGATCGCATCAGCTTCCAGTTGGAACAACCTGCTTGCTCTGATTTCTCTGGTTGCCTCACTCAGTGCATCGTTCAAAGCCTCATGTCGGGACATTCTTCGTGCCTCAGGCAGCGCCTTAACGCTTTTATCGCCCCAGTTCTTGATGACGGCAACCTCATCATCATCCACGTTTCCGTCCGCTGCGGCGATGCACATGGCGAGCTGGAGACTTGCAGCTTGTGCTTCGGATTCCTCTTCCTCCATCCCCAGATAGCCGACCCCCTCTACCCTCGTTGACCAAATGGCATTTGCAGCCGCAATGAGCTGTCCGTTTGCCAGGTCAGTAACTTTCAGCGACACCTTGATCTGCCGGTTCCCCGTCTGAGGGAAACCCAACAGTTCAACGGGCACCCCCACAAACCTCACCCACTCCATGGAACCCGATCCGGCATTCAGGGCATCAGGGAAATTTTGTTTGAACCGAAATTCGGTGGAATCATCGTCCTGAAGATCATCAATCACGCAAAGGACAGGATCACCGGCGGCACTCAGGGAATCCGTTACATCAGCCATCCGGAACTCGAAGCGCGGTCTCGCAATCCGATGATGGGCTGAAAACATTCCCTTGATGTGAAATTCCAGCATCTTTACGGGTTGATTTTCTATCCTATCCGCCGTTGTTGAGACCATCAGTTGCAATCCGAGGGGACTGGAGGAGGGAATCGCTGGAGGGGTTGATTCTCCAGATCCTGAACCTCTTGCTCCCATTACAATCAAGACAATGGCGATGACCAAAACGACGAGACCAGCGCCCCCATTGTCCGAGAACAAGGTGAACGAAAACAAAATTGCGCCCACACCAGCCGCAATTAAACATCCGGAATTATCAGAATTATTAGCCATGGCTTTGATGCGTAGGTAACCTAATCGATGCGGAAGTCAGGGACGCTGATTGTGCTGCTCTGCTTGTCTCCCAGTGCGAGTGTGCGCTCCATGACCATGCCCGAACTTACGTCCTTGAACCGAACGTGCATGGTTTGATCCAGATCATAGCTGTAAGTAATCTCAATTGGCTGTTGCGCAGGACGCCCGGGAGGAAGAGGGCCGAGTTGGGCATCCTCCATAATGATGGTCACGAATTCCGGGTCAGTCTCATCATTACCGGACTGGGTTACCCTACAGTGAACAAATTGCTGGCCTTCGGTCACTGTGTAGAACGTTTCACTCCTTGAGCACGGAAGGGGTGTGTTCTTGGGGATGATAATTGAAACACGCAGATCCTCAGAGCCAAGCTCGTCATCCCGGTGCATTGAGATTGTTCCATAGTAGTGATTTGCCACATCAACCACCGAAACCTTGGAAAGCTTCTCGCGTTGCATCGGTTTCAAGTTCCCCTTGTCCGTCCGCAATCCAGCATAAATGGCAGCGCCCAATGCTACCGCCTCGTCCAGATTGACGCCTTCGGAGGGCTCCTTGCCGAACTGGCGCTTCAGAGATTCCTTCACCGCCGGAACGCGGGAACTCCCTCCAACCAGCAGCACCTCATCGATATCGTCATGGCTGAGATCCAAGTTGTCCAAGGCTGTCTCGACCCGCATCTCGGTCTGAGCTATCAGGCTGGAAATTGCCCGTTCGAACTCCTGCCGGGTCACCTGCGTTTTCAGGGGGCCGTCCGGGCCCTCATAAAAATTGAAAGGCGCGGTGGGCATCTTGCTCAGGGTCTTTTTGCACTCCTCCGCGTTGCGAAGGAGGCTTTGCCAGGCAGTGGATTTCCTTTCATCCTCCTCCGAGGTTAAACCGAGTGCATCCCTGAGGGTGCGACCGTATTGATCAGCATACTTCTGGTCGATGATTTCAGCGATCTTCTGGTCGAAGTCCATGCCTCCCAGTTCCGAGTCGCCTTCCGAAGTGAGGCACTCGATCTCCGAGCCGTTGACCTTGGCGATGGTAACATCGAAAGTCCCACCGCCGAGATCGTAGATCAAAACCGTTCCCTTGACGGCCTTCTGGGCTGCGTAGGCCAGGATAGCGGCGGTCGGCTCGTTGATGATGTTGGTCACCTTGAGTCCGGCCTGGGATCCGGCCTCGATGGTTGCCTTGCGCTGCCGCTCGGCGAAGTTCGCAGGCACGGTGATGACCACCTCATGGATCGGGCCGAGTTCCTTGCTGGCCTCTTGGGTCAGTTTGCGGAGGATTGCGGCCGAGGCAGTTACCGGGTTGAGTTCCATCCCAGGACGGAGCCGATAGGTCTTATCGGTGCCCATGTCCCGTTTGAATCGCTTGACCACTGACTCCGGCTCATGATCCAGGCTGCTGCGTGCCAAGCTGCCGACGATAAGCGAGCCCTCGTCAGCCTTGGGAGCGTAGACGCAGGAGGCCATGATCCTTTCCCCATCAACGGGGACGATGGCGGGATGCCCGTGATCGTCGAGCTTGGCGATGGCCGAATATGTGGTTCCGAGGTCAATGCCGATAATGTTACTCATGATTTTGTATCGTTGGGCGTGTTTTCGATTGGCTCAGATTGGGAACTGGCCGGTGCGGACTGCTGAGAGGGGGAGGACTCTTGACTGGTTGTGTCCGATGAGCTGCTATAGACCACGACCACCGCCTTTCTGACGACGTGCGGCTCGCCGTTCGCGGTATGACATTGATAGCCCTTCTCATGAACTTTCGAGAGCGACCCGTGCTTCGCTTGATCGTCCGTGGGTTCAGCCGCACCAAGGGACTCCCAGAATCTAGAGTGAAGTGTTTCCGGTCGATCCGGAATCACGGTTTCCTTGATCTGCATGTCTTCAAGTGCGGCAACGATCTGCCGATCGAGGTCTCCAAGGCCTTCCTTGACCTGGGCGTCTGATGAGTGCGCCTTAAGCAAGTAAAGTTCGTCCCTGATTTTAAGGAATGCGTTCGTGAGCGGTTTGATAAGGTGGAGGTGGTAACCTTCCTTTAATTTTGAAATCTCCGCTTCCTTCTCTTTGATCAACTCAGAAACCTGCTTTGAATAATCTTTGGTCGCAACCGCCTGATCATGGGTTTCCTTCGTGTTCTGCACGACGTTTTGCATGAACTTGGTGATTTTTTCCAACATCCCGTTTAGGGAGGACTTGAAAGTATCGACCGTCTGTTGCGTCTGATCCCTTGAAACTTGGCCGGTATCCTTGGCTTCTTGAACAAGCTTTCCGAGATCCTCGCGGTTGTCTTGGATTGTCTTTTTGAGATAA
>JBDNGG010000564.1:0-3806 GCA_041689405.1 Terrimicrobiaceae bacterium
ATTCCCTGCTCACCCAAGCATCCTCAAAGACAGACTCAAGGCAGAGAATCGTTCCCTCGGCCAAAATCCGCACACGCCCGGGCTGGAATCTTTCCTCGGCCTGTGCCAGCCATGGCTGCCCAAAACTCCACTCGACAACATGATGCCCACCTGAATCAAGATCCCGATATTCGGGCAGGGGACACTCCAGGGAGGATGAAGATTTTAAAAACACTGAAATCAAAATAGTGAGACCGATCACATTCCGCAAGATTTTTTTTCGGCTCTTATGTTTTTACCGGCGAGTAGTGGCTCCATCCCCCTCGAAATTCGCCTCAAAGGAACGATGGGCGGGCTTCACGAGGGGTGATACTTTTTTTCTTTCGCTTATTTGCCATCCCGCTCTCCGCAGCTTCCGCGAGCGTGTTCTCGCGCATGAGGCGGAAAAACCACAGATCCAACCGCACTGTTATCGCGCTGCGGACGGCATCAGTTCCACCGACACATCTGCGATTTCAAATATTCCCTCTTTAACCGGAAAAATTCCCGTTTTAATCTGGTAAACCCCCTCGTCCACCTCTTCGGCGTCAGAACTCGAGAAGTCAAAACTGATTTCAGAAAGCGAGAAATGCAAATCAGACATCTCATGAGCTAATTGGATTCGACCCTCGATAGTTTTCCAATCCAAACCGAGTTCGGCAACCAAGATGGACGACCCGCCAGACTTTCTGCCAATGACCAGCGTACCGGCACCGGAAATCGACCTTGCTTTAAATTTAATGAGGATATCACCTTCAGAGTAAATTTTGGCCGACAGCAGAAGCCTGACCCCTATAGCATGGGTGTGAAAAGTAGGAACAGCACGCTCATCATCTTCTGTAAAACTGACACGCAGCGCATTCCCCTCGGGCAACTCCACAACCTCCAACCGTTCGGGTAGAGTGACTTCTTTGCCCTCAACTTCACCGGCGAAAAAACAATTGTCAGTCCCGCGCTCAAACTTGCCATCCTCGACAAGATTTTCTGTCGCACAAGCCGATTCACCAATAATTAAAGATGCGAACACAGTAGCCCAGAGTACTTTTTTCATTTCGAATGTGATCGTTATCATTTTCGGGCAACTTGTCAACCATTTTCTCCGATAGAACATTTTGGAGGGTGGATCTGGAGGTGCGGATAGATTGCAGCGGCCTTCTCACGAAATGACCGCTCCCGCGCCACATCCGGAGGCTTGCGCCCTATCACCTCATTCGCTTGGAACCGGCGGCGGTCATGACCCGAGTGGATCTCGACTACGTAAAAACCGTGCCCGCTCCGAAAGTAATCTTAATGATCGGTCGGGGGGACAGTGGCAAGGGAGGCGGAATCATTCGCAATGAAAAATGGCAGGCCCTGGCGAGGGCGAATTCGTTGGGCCTGGTCGGTATATCCTATGCATCGGCTCCCGGTGTTATTCATGGGGGCGACAGCTATTACCATGCGGCCAAAGGTTCAGGACAAATTCTTGAGAAAGAAATCCGAAAATCTCCGCTGGTCAGCATGAGGTCAGCATTCTGTTGGGACCGCCAGCGAATACCTACCTGACTTCCCTTCAGTATGGCCGAAAAGGCTGATAAACACAGGATGTGCGAAAATTTTCGGGCTACATCTGCGTTTCATTAGTCGGTTGCGCCCACGTGGGTGGGGTGGCAAAGAGAGGAAGGAGATCGAGTTTAGAGAGGATTACGTTGAGGTTTTGGGGGACTCTGATTATGCGGGTTGGCAACGGAGCGCCGGACTGTCCCACCGGGATCTGCCCGAGGCGGATGGTTTGGAGTTCGCGGAGGATCCGGGTGACGTTGCCGGTTTCTCCAGTGGTGTGCCATTGCCGGGCCAGCCGTGCGCTGATCCAGCAGGCCAAAAAACAGATGCGGACATGATTGATGACCCGTTGGGGTCTGCGATGAAAAACGGGCCGCACTTTCAAGTAACTCTTGAGTTCGCAGAAGGCTTCTTCGACTTCGAAAAAGTTCTGTCGCCGACCTGAAGTTGCTCGTCTTCGGGCAGTTCTTTGAGAAGAGCTTCGAGGGTGGCATTGGAGAGCCGGGTGACAAAGTCCACGCCTTTGGCATTAAGGACGACCAGTTTGATTTTGCTGCTCATACCTCCGTCGAAAACAAACACGGCCTCGGTCATGGAAAAACGACGACGCAGGATTTTCAGCAAGCCTTGCAGGGTGGACGTAGGTCTTATCCTTGCAGCGGGATTTTGTGGCTTGAACAAATACCTGCAACATTTAGAGGCTTTTTCACTGATTGACAATGAGTTACGTCAATTCCGAGGGGAAGTTAGGCTAGCGGCCTATTTGCTTTGGCTGCGCAATTCGGAAGATTCAGACAATGTTTACCCTGTTTCGCTGGAGCCAGTGTTCATCGAACCACTCGCCGGGCAGTCCGTCAAGGCGCACCCGGTGTTTCCTTCCGCGCGTTCATTCAAGGCCACGGCGGTGGAGCAAGACGGCTGACTTGGCCAAAGGCAATCCTCATCATCGCCTGCGTCATCTCAGGAAAGCCGCTGCGGGAGATTTTGTTCCAGAAGACAGTGGTGTCTAGAACCAATCCCCAGGCTACCGACAATAGGCGGCCCAAGCCTTCTCGCCGACACTTCCCCACCTTTAATCGCTCACGAAGGGTTTTTAGGTTGATTGGGAGTCGCCGTGCGGTTACTTAATGAGGAATGAAAAAGAGAGGATTCACATTGATCGAGCTTCTTGTGGTGATTGCGGTGATCGGGATTGTGGCCGCCTTGATTACTCCTGCGGTCAACGGAGCAAAGCAAAAAAGCAAGGACGCCAAGTCGGCATCCAATCTCAGGCAGATCGGGATCGCGCTGAACGGGTATGCTTCCGACCACGACAATTTCTATCCCAGAGCATCTTCTGATGTTCCTTACCTGCCAGAGGGCAGCGATCCGGCCACATGGTCCTGGCAACAACAGATTGATACTTACGTCGACGGGACAAGGGCTGTATTTCACTCCTTCAATCTTCCGAAAATGGACTATGGTTATTACTTAGGAGGGCGCGCGGCTTATCAGGACGCCAAGCAGAACGGGTTGGAAGAGGAAGCATTTGCCCCGGTCAACCGCCTGCGTATAAATGAGCTAAGCAAACACATCCTGGGTGGGGAATGTGTTTACTGGACAGGCTCGCAAACAGATGCCGACAAGGACGACTACAGTTCGGCGCCTTCGTTCAAGTCAGATGGATCGAAGGGAAAGACAACCCCGGTTCTTTTCGCGGACGGCCATGTGCGAAGCTGCAACCAGTTCGATAATCAAACCATGACGGGCCGTTATGAGGGAGTTGGGGAAGGGAACGCCTACCTTTCGTCGCCATAATCGGACCGTCGAGGTTGCGCGAATAGAACGGATCAACAACAAACGGTCGTTTGGTATAGGGCGGCAGAGCTATCTTTTCCTAATCTAACTTCATTTCGGCATCGCCGAGAAGGCTTATAAACACAGGATGTGCGAAATTTTTCGGGCTACATCTGCGTTTCTTCAGTCGGTTGCGTCCACTTAAGTGGGGTGGCAAAGCGAGGAAGGAGATCGAGTTTGAGATGGGTCTGCAAGAGCACGCGCGCTCTGGCCGCCGAACTCACGAATGGCAATCATCCGGTCAGCTATGTTAAAGTCGCCCAACTTCTTCACGAGCAGAACTACAGCTTGCAAAGCAATCGAAAGGTGGAGGAAGGCGACGGACTGCATCCAGAAGATCGAGATCGTCTGGGACTGCTCAGATTGCCAACGGTGCCCGGCTTTTTGAATGTTCTTTTGATGTCTCGAGG
>JBDNGG010000565.1:0-3408 GCA_041689405.1 Terrimicrobiaceae bacterium
GGTATCAGGTATCAGGTATCAGGTATCAGGTATCAGGTATCAGGTATCAGGTATCAGGGCGTTGAGCACCTCGGCAGTTCGGTCCACCACTTCAGGCCGAAAGAGTGCTTCTTCATGGGCTTGATAGTCAAAGGTCAGGATCTCTTTCATTCCGAGAACCCGGACGACTGCGTCCTTCTCTTTTCGGGCCACTTGGGCCTCAAATTTTTCTCTGGTTTCGAAACGTCCGTACGAGTTGCCATCTTTTCTTGCTTCGGGAAAGACAACCCGGGAGGGTCCGCCGGGGTAGATCATGGCGCGGCCATAAACTTCGTCGCCAGCTTGCGTATGCAAAGCAATGGTGCCGCCAATGGAGAGCGGCACATCGATGACGTAGGGGGTGACGACGAGGATGGTTTATTTCAAATCGAATTTTCAGGGTGGGGCTTCCATTCCTGGCCGGCAGCCCGGGTGGGTCCCGGCCGAAAGTCCGGCACAGACAGGCAGGCACTATTTTGCTCGGCGGAAAGGGCGGCCAGAATGGCGGGGGCGGCCGTTTCCGCAGCCTGATACACATCCATGGACGGAGGAATATCCTTGAGGATGCAATCAAAGAAGTGACGGAATGCCCAATAGTCAATGCCCCCATGTCCGGAGGCCGCCGCTTCTTCGGGAATCTCGGCCTTCCAGAAGGACTCTTCGACATTACGCGCCGTCTTGTCTCCCTCAAAGGGGTGAAAAATTTTCATCTCATCCTGTGCGGAGCGCTGCGTTTCCACGCTGCCCCGAGTGCCGACCAGATTATACCAATGGTACATGGTGACCGGTTTATGCGGTTGATAAATCGTGAATCCGGCGCTGACCCTCAAAACTGTGTCATTTTCCGTGCGCATCAAAGCGGTTTCCAAATCCGGATGAGGAAAAAATGGGCGGGCGTGGCTTTTGGTGTTCCCCATGCAGACGACCGAGGTGATCCGTTCTCCCAACACCCGCAGGAGCGGGCTAAGGGTGTGCGGTAAGTAGAGAATGGGATGAGAGAGGTTCCAAGCCCGACTTTTCAGGGGATTGGGATGCGCCGCCGCCTCCTCGATCGTCAGGCGGGCATGGGTTTCCGGGTGATTATAATAGCGGTCGTCTCCCATCCCGTGGAGATACTGGCCCTCGGCATAGGCGATTTTTCCCAGCACACCGTCATCGTAAAGTTGTTTCCACTTTTCAATGAACGGCCAGTAGCGGAGAGCTTCGCCCAACATATACTTGGTTCCTGAGCGTTCTACGGCGAGAACGATGTCCCAGATTTCCTCCAGTGAGTAGGCCATCGGAACGTCGGAGAGCACATGTTTGCCTGCATTCAAACAGGCCACGACGACGGCAGGTATATTCTCCGGTTCGACGGCAACATGGACTGCATCGATGGGGGCATCCCGCAACATGGATTCGAAATCGGCATAGCCTTGCGGGGGCCGGGAAGCGGCCAGTTTTTGGGCTTCCTCAATGCGGGCAGAATAAAGGTCACTGACTGCCGTGATTTCCACATCGTGAATGGGCAGGCATCCGGCCAGCACGGAGCATCCCCGTGGACCGCAACCGACAATACCAAGACGTATTTTCTTCATTCCTTTAAGTCAGGCACGAGCGCAGCCGCAGCCTCCGAAGAAAGTCGTGCGGAGTGCCTCCAAATGATGCGGGTGGGGACGACGAGGCCAGGCAGCAACTTTATTTTCTCCCGGATCAAACGCAGCATCAGTTCTCCAGCGAGAGAGCCGATTTTCCGGGTTGGCTGAGCCACCACAGAAAGCGGCGGGTTGGTAAATTCCGACATATCATCTCCCGCGCCACCAACCACTTGAACGTCCTCTGGCACGCGCAAACCGACTTGTCGCAAGGCACGGATCGCACCCAAGGCCAAGTAGTCCCCCGCCGCAATCACCACTTCGGGGATTTCGTCATTCTCCTCAAGGTGGCTTTTGATGACCTCGAAACCACCTGACTCAGAGGACTTGGATGTTTCCACGCTTTGGACTCTATTCAGACCCCGCCCGCTCTCCATCTCGCTCTCAAGAAACCCCATGCAAATTTCGCGCCAGGACTGGGAATTCTTCAGGCTCCCGACCAGAAGAATTTTGCTCAATTTTTGAGCCCTGAATGTATCAGCCAACTGACGACCCACAAAAATATAATCAGCGGTCACGAAATTCGCCGACTGCCACAATCCGGCTCGATTGATTGTCACAATCGGCACCGGAAAATTCCCTAAAATTTCCGCAGTGAGATTCATCGACAACGAAGGAAAAGCGATGATGCCTGAAGCATGCTTGAGGCGGCTTTGATAAATTTCCAGCAGGCTGGGGGCGTTTTCCCTGTCCGTCCCCCGGAGGGTGACAGAGAAACACTCTACATCTTCTGCGTGTAGCGTGGCACTGACGCTGGAACTCACCTCCTGTCCCCAAAGACACGGCCATTCCGCCACGTGATCCTCCGGTGTCGAGTTGTCCACCCCGAGTATGGCGATCAAAGAGCCTGTAGCAATTCGCCCATCGGCCTGGCTCGCAGGTGAGGCGGCCACGTTGTTTCTTCCCAGGCGGCATTTGACATAACCCTCGGCTTCCAGTCGCGCCATAACACGTTGTACAGTGTTGACGCTCGTCCGATATTTTTCAGCCAGAGCACGCACGGTCGGCATGGCGGAACCCTCCGGCGGCTGTCCGGAAAGGATCTGCCGCAGCAGATTCGCATAAAGATCGTGGCCAATAGAGGAACGCTTTTTTTTGGGTTTCATGAGGATGTCAATACGATGGTGCCGCGAAGATCAAAGCGGAATGTTTCCCTTTGAAGAAGATCGTTATCCTATAATGAATGAAACAGATTGACAAGTAGTTTTTCCGGAATTACGCTCGCGTCAGAAATAATGTTCCCTCGTCACAATGAAATTTTAGGCCATTCCGTGAAAATTCTGCTTCATTCATTGATCGCACTCGTTCGGTGAAGCGGAAGAATTTCGGGCAGAACCTACAGTTCCAGGCAGCGGCACATTTTAATGATCTCCACCAGAACCCCATCGAAAATCTTTCATGAAAAAAATTTCCTTTCTTGTTTTTGTTGCCAGCTTCCAGCTCTGCCGATTGTGTGATGCGGCGGCCCCGCCCACATTTTCCTTGAATTTTGAAGAGGAAATCCAGATCTCTCCCAAGCCGGGACTTGAGATTGTGGAAAGCGCGGAAGGGGCGATGCTGGTCGAGATTCACAACGGAGAATGGGTGGAAGGACACCAAGGCCAAGGACTTCGCTTCAATGGGCAAGCGCTCTCGGAGGGGGGGACAGCCGTTCTCGTGCCAAAAACGGAAGACGGAACGGATCTGCTGCTTCCCATATTAAATGGGCCTTTCACCATCCAGCTCTGGGTTCGCTTCGATGAAGATTGTGACAACC
>JBDNGG010000566.1:0-1843 GCA_041689405.1 Terrimicrobiaceae bacterium
ATTCCTTCGCTGACTGGCTAACCAGTCGAAGTATATCACTCCGTATCTGCAAATTGTGACACACCCAGTCAGTATCATCATTCCCACATTGAATTGTCGGGATACTATTGAGGCGCATGTGCAGGCACTGCGTCGCTGGTAAGCTGCGGCGGCGGAGGTGATCGTGCAACTTGATTCAGAGCGTATGGAGCTAAACGCCAGGAATCAGTTCCTTTCGGAGCGCTCAGCTTGGACCTGCCTTAAAGATGTGGTTTCTAAGAAATTTTTCAATCGCCCCTGACGGTCCGATGCAGCGTATGGAAAAGCCAGATTCCGAATGATTTCCGAGGGATCGATTATGGTTTGCCTTCCTGCGCTCGCCGGGGTGGGTTGGATCTTCGGGCTCCATGGCCGGACGTTGCTCAACGGATGGGTCGTTGGTTTACGGGACGCGGTGTTATTGGCGGGGCTTCTGCTTGCACTCATTGCGGTCGTCGGTTGCTGGATCGGCAGTGTGACCGACGCTCTCGCATCCACATTTTTCATCTTTTGGTGGCTGGGCTGGGCGGTTCTCGGGGGGTTGGCTGCGTGGAATGCACGGCATGAGAGGACGAAGGTTGGATTGAACCGTTTCAAGGCTATTACAACAACTCCCGTGAATGGTGGCAGAGTCGCTTCGAAGCGGGATTCCGAAAGGTCGTCGTGCTCCCGTCCTTGTGGAATGATGCAGGCTCGATTGGTCACTGGTTCCTTTGTTTCAAATAGTTAACGGTCTCCGCACGCAGCCTACAATCCGATGTTTAACAAGCCGATCACTCACCTCCTCGAAACTCTGCCATCGCTCTCGCGTTTGATCGAAGCCATGCAATCCCCGATTGGACAAATCTGGCCAATGTGGGCAAAGGTGCAACAGCTCGAACGGAAGATCGAGCTCATGCAGGCTGCGCTCGGTCGCATTGAAGAAAGGCAGATTGCGGCATCCTCGCCGCGCACGGTGCAGGAATTGGAGTTCCAAGTGTCGTCCCAATGGGGCGAAGACGGCATCCTTCACTACCTGACCACACATGTGGCAATTCCGTCGCGGACATTTATCGAGTTCGGGGTGGAGACGTTTGTGGAGGCGAATTGCCGCTGGCTTCTCACGCAGCATAATTGGTCCGGGCTGGTGCTTGACGGCTCTGAGGCAAACATCGCGGCAATCAAACGCGATCCGATTTATTGGCGGCATAATTTGAAGGCAGTGCAGGCGTTTGTTACGGCGGAGAATATCAATTCGCTGATTGAGAAAAACGGCCTAAGCGGTGAAGTCGGGATTTTATCCGTGGACGTGGATGGTGTGGATTATTGGATTTGGAAGGCGATCGACTGCGTGAATCCTGCGATCGTTGTCGCCGAATACAATGGACTGTTTGGCCCGGAAAGCGCTGTGACCGTGCCATACGATCCAGCTTTTGACCGCTCCAAGGCGCACTTTTCGTGTAGCTACTATGGTGCATCGCTCGGCGGCATCACCGCCCTTGCCCGTGAAAAAGGCTATGCGTTGGTGGCCTCCAATAGCGCGGGAAATAATGCGTTTTTCGTGAGACGTGATCTGCTGAACGATGCGGTGCGTGAGGTGGCTCTCACCGATGCCTATGTGCGCCGAAACTTCCGGGAAGCACGGGCCGCCGATGGGACGCTCGCGTTTTCAACGTTCGAGGAAGAGGCTGCGATGATCGCCCATTTGCCGGTCGTGGAGGTCGGCGGGTGAGGTCGGTGCTTGTTACCGGAGCCTCGGGATTTCTCGGCGGTTATGTTGTCAGGGAAATGCAGCGTGCCGGATGGCGCGTGACCGCGCCCGGCAATCGCTCGACGGAGAATTCTG
>JBDNGG010000567.1:0-6857 GCA_041689405.1 Terrimicrobiaceae bacterium
TCGATGTTCAACCAGCACGCGAAGTGGTTGAAGGTTTGCAATCATATCCCGTGGCGGCGGCCCATCGCGTCACTCAATTACCTGCTCACCTCCCACGTCTGGCGGCAGGACCACAACGGGTTTTCGCATCAAGACCCCGGCTTCATTGACCACATCGTGAACAAGAAAGCCGAGATTGTGCGCGTCTATCTGCCGCCCGATGCCAATTGCCTGCTCTCGGTCACCGATCATTGCCTGCGCAGCCGCAACTATGTCAACGTCATCATCGCAGGCAAACAGCCGTCACCCCAATGGCTCAACATAGAAGACGCCGTCAAGCACTGCACCGCCGGTCTCGGCATCTGGGAATGGGCGAGCAACGACCGGGGCGGTGAGCCGGATGTCGTCATGGCGTGCTGCGGCGATGTGCCGACGATCGAAACGCTGGCCGCCGTCGAGTTGCTGCGGGAGCATTTCCCACACTTGAAAGTCCGCGTGATCAACGTGGTGAACTTGATGAAGCTCCAGCCGACCAGCGAACACCCGCACGGGTTAGGCGACAAAGATTTCGACGCACTTTTCACGACCGACAAGCCAATTATTTTTGCATTTCACGGTTATCCGACACTGATCCATCGCCTCACGTATCGCCGCACGAATCATAAAAATCTGCACGTGCGCGGCTTCAAGGAGGAAGGCACGACGACCACGCCGTTCGACATGGTGGTGCTAAACGATCTCGACCGGTTTCATCTGTTTGGCGACGTGTTGGACCGGCTGCCGCAATTGGGATCATCAGCCGCCTACGCCAAGCAGTTTATCCGGGACAAGCTCCTCGAACACAAACAATACATCTCCAAACACGGCGAGGACCTGCCGGAGATCCGGAACTGGAAATGGGTGGGAATTGAATAAAAGTAAAACCAATCGACCTGCTCAACGCGGGTCTGCTGGCATTCGTCAGGTCGTGACCATGCCACGCGATTCAGCGTCCATCCCTTGGCCATCATTTGCCGAATCATGAAACCAACCTCAGACACCCCTTTTCAACTGGAGAACCCCCATGCGTTGCCGGCCAGCGAGCTTCTGCAAAAGCTGGACTGCCAAGCGGACGGACTCAGTGCCGACGAAGCAGCGAAGCGCTTGGAAAGCGTCGGGCCGAATCTGCTGCCGGTTGCGGCCAAGGAAGGGCTGTTAAAACGCTTCTTCAAACATTTCCACGAACTCTTGATCTACATCCTTATCGGGGCTGCGGTCGTCACCGCGCTGATGGGCCATTGGATAGACACTGGCGTCATCATGGCCGTGGTCGTGATCAACGCCATCATCGGATTCGTGCAGGAGGGCAAGGCCGAGCAGGCGCTGGAAGGCATCCGAAAAATGCTCTCCGCTCATGCCCATGCCCTGCGCGACGGCCACTATGCGGAAATCGTAGCCGACGATCTCGTGCCCGGTGACATCGTGCGCCTGCGCTCGGGTGATCGCGTGCCGGCGGACCTGCGATTGATCGAAGCGATCAACCTGCGCATCGAGGAATCCGCGCTCACCGGCGAATCCGAGGCCAGCGAAAAGAATACCGAACCGGCCCCGGAAACCGCTGGCGTGGGCGACCGCCACGGCATGGCCTTCTCAGGCACGATGGTCGCCGCCGGTCGCGGCGTGGGCGTGGTGACCGCCACGGGTGCGGCCACCGAAATCGGTCGCATCAACAAAATGATTTCCGAGGTGGAAACCCTCGCCACGCCGCTGACCCGGCAGATGACCCGCTTCGGAAAAATTCTTTCGGTGGTCATCGTCGGCATGGCCGGGTTGTTGTTTCTCACCGGCTGGCTCCTGCACGACTATTCTATCAGCGAATTGTTCTTGGCCGCCATCGGCTTTGCCGTCGCCGCCATCCCCGAGGGCCTGCCGGCCATCCTGACCATCACGCTGGCGCTGGGCGTGCAACGCATGGCTCGACACAAGGCCATAACCCGCAAGCTCAATGCCGTGGAGACGCTCGGCTCAGTCACGGTGATTTGTTCGGATAAAACCGGCACACTCACCCGCAACGAGATGACCGCGCGGCATGTCGTGACCCCGGCCGGTCGCTACGACGCCGCTGGCACGGGCTACCAGCCGGAGGGAAAACTCACCCGCGATGACCAGGAAGCCGCGCTCGATCAACACGCGGACTTGCGGGCACTCATCGAAGTCGTGGCGGTGTGCAACGACACCGAAATCGCCGAGGAAGACGGGCAATGGAAGGTCACCGGGGAGCCGACTGAGGGCGCCCTGCGCACGTTGGCGCGCAAGGCGGGCTTTGAAGACAAGGACTACGAGCGGGTGGCGGTGATTCCGTTCGAGTCCGAAAACAAGTTCATGGCCACGCTGAACCGCGTGCCGGGCGGTGGCGGCCGCATTCTGCTCAAAGGCGCACCGGACCGTCTGCTCGACCGCTGCCGACAGCAAAGGAACGGAGATGATGCCGCAGGGGAACTGGATCGCGCGTTCTGGGAAAAGCAGATTGATGAACTCAGCAATCAAGGCCTGCGCGTGCTGGCCGCTGCGGCGCGCGAGGTGGACGGCGACAAGGGGGATTTGACCATGGAAGACCTTGATCAGGACATGGTCTTCCTTGGTCTCGTCGGAATCATTGACCCGCCCAGGCCCGAGGCCATTGCGGCCATCAAGATCTGCCACGAAGCGGGTATTCGCGTCAAGATGATCACCGGAGACCACGCGGGCACGGCCAAGGCCATCGGTCGCGAAATGGAGATTGGTGATGGCGAGCACGCCATCACGGGAGAAGAGCTTGAAGCGGCTTCGGATGAGGACCTGCGCCGACTCGTGCAGGACAATGATGTATTCGCCCGCACCAGCCCCGAGCACAAACTGCGACTGGTGCAGGCCCTCCAAGCCAACGGCGAAGTCGTCGCCATGACCGGCGACGGAGTCAACGACGCCCCCGCGCTGAAGCGCGCCGATGTCGGGGTGGCGATGGGCATCAAGGGCACGGAAGCGACGAAAGAGGCAGCCGAGATTGTCCTGGCCGACGATAACTTCGCTTCCATCGGGCGCGCAATTGAAGAGGGCCGGACGATTTACGACAACCTGCGCAAAGCCATTCTCTTTATCATTCCGACCAATGGAGCGGAGGCGCTTGTCATTCTCATCGCCGTCGCCTTCGGCTGGGTTTTGCCCATCACCCCCGTGCAGATTTTGTGGGTCAATATGGTTACCGCCGTCACCCTGGCGCTCGCCCTCGCCTTCGAACCATCCGAGCCGGGCATCATGAAACGCCCACCGCGCGATCCCAAGGCTCGTATCCTTGGAATCTATTCGATTTGGCGCATTAGCTTCGTTTCGATCTTGGTCGGCGGGGCGACCATCGCGGTTTTTGTGATCGAGCGTCGGCTGGAAATGCCGATCGAATTGGCCCGCACCGTTGCGGTTAACACCCTTGTTTGTGCTCAAGTATTTTATTTATTCAACAGCCGGTTTATGCGGGAATCGAGCCTGCGACCGACGCTGCTTTTCACCAATCGCGTGGCCTGGCTCGCGGTTGGTGTATTGGTGATCCTGCAGTTGGGTTTTGTCTATGCGCCGTTCATGCAGCTTTGGTTCGGCTCGGCGCCGCTTGAGTTGCGTCACTGGCTCGTCCCGCTGGGCACCGGGTTCATCATTTTTTTGCTCGTCGAGGCGGAGAAGGCGATCCTCCGCCGTTTCGATCGGGATGCACAGTCGAAGCGGAGATCATCCTTGAAAACGGCCTCTCCGCCTCCACCACGGTTCGCGGGATGCCCACCGACGAAGGAATGCTGACTGCGAAGCGCGACCTTGATTCGTTACCTTAGCGAGAAGGAATAAGCAAATCGAGGCCGCGAGCTTCAAAGTTTCGGAAATCCCTGTCCAGTGTGGTCACGCGGATTCCGGCCGTGATGGCAAAAGCCGCCAGGTAAGGATTCATCCAGATTTTGGGCGAGGGTGTTTGGGTTTCCGAAAAGTCCCGTCAAACAAGCTTTAATCCAGCAGGTTCCTTTTCGAAACCCGTGGCGTCATCCTCCATCAACCGATTGAGCGCCAACCATGCCTCAAGGTTGCTCAAGGGCTGGTAATCGGGGGCGATTTTCTGAGTCAGCAACCGGAGAAATGAAATCTGGGTGAAGATGTTGCAGCACTGGCGTTAGTCCCCACCCGGCCCAAACAATCGATCAATAGAAACGGCCAAGATTTGCCGGAGATTCGATCCTTAAAGTGCAAGGCTGAGACAACGCTTACGAGTCCCATAGGGGTAAGTGACTTATCGCTCTCACCCAGGCCTGAAAGCAGATCACGACAAACAGCAGTATGAAGCAAACCCCACTACAAATTGCCGCGTTGTTTTTGCGGAAGGGCTCGAAGGTGCTCCGACAGAGAGCAAGTTGACTCCGTCCGCAAATGCGTAATCCACGTCGGCCTTTCCAAATAACCAGACAACCCGAAAACGCTATGAAAATCCTCATCATTATGACTTCGCACGACAAGCTGGGTGACACGGGCAAAAAGACCGGCTTCTGGCTGGAAGAATTTGCAGCTCCATATTACGTCCTGCTCGATGCCGGAGCGGAAATCACCCTGGCATCACCCGCAGGAGGGCAGCCACCGCTGGATCCGAAGAGTGACGCTCCCGATGCACAGACCGAGGCAACCGAACGCTTCAAAAAAGACGATGCGGCCCAAAGTTCTCTCGCCAACACGACCAAGCTCGCGGAGATCGATGCCGACGATTTTGATGCGGTTTTTTTCCCTGGTGGACATGGCCCGCTCTGGGATCTTGCGGAGGACGCAGACAGCAAGCACGTCATAGAAACTTTTATTGCAGAGAATCGTCCTCTCGCTGCGGTGTGCCACGCTCCGGCAATCTTTAAGCACACGAAAGGAGCAGATGGAATGTCGGTGGTCTCGGGCCGCCGCGTGACCGGTTTCACGAACACCGAGGAAGAGGGCGTTGGCCTCACGGAAATCGTTCCGTTCCTCGTCGAAGACATGCTCAAAGCGAACGGTGGCCTCTATGAAAAAGGCCCGGATTGGGGTTCTCACGTGGTCGTCGATGGCAAGCTTGTCACGGGACAGAATCCTGCGTCGTCAGAAGCTGCAGCGAAGGAACTACTCAAGCTCCTCTAGCGATCAGTATGCTGGCAGCTCCCCGAATGAAGCCGCGCTGAAAAATCCCAAGTGTTTGCTCAGCAGCTACACTTTCTCAAGGAGAGCAATGACGAGTGCGTTCACGGCCAGAGCGACGAGAATATGGATCAAGCCGCCGAAGATCTATAATCCCAGCGAGGCCGATGGGAAGATAAGACCCGCTGCGTGAACGCGAGTGGATCTCCGCCAGAATGGTCGAAGGAAAAACAGGGCCGTGAGATCGGTCTGCAGCGATCCATTAGAGTCTACCGATTTAACGCAATCCAACTGCCCATAATGACTCCACTCACGCCCGACTTCCGCCAGGTGCTTGCCGATGCGCAGCCGCCCTGCCTCTCGCTTTATCAGCCCACGCACCGGCATCATCCCGGCAATCAGGAAGACCCGATTCGCTTTCGCAATCTGGTCAAGGAACTCGATGAGTCGTTGCAGAAAAAATATTCGACCGCAGAGATTCGCACGCTGATGGAGCCGTTCGAGGCGCTTTCGCGCGATCATGCTTTCTGGAACCAAACCACGGACGGATTAGCCGTGTTCGGAGCGCCCGGCTTGTTCCAAGTTTTTGGATTACAACGCACGACGCCCGAACTCGTCGTGGTCGCCGACAGTTTTCATACCAAGCCGCTCATGAGATTTTTGCAATCGTCGGATCGCTTTCAAGTGCTGGCGCTCAATCTTAGCGAGATAAAATTATTCGAGGGCAATCGCGACGCGCTGGATGAAATTGATCTCGCGCCCGGAGTGCCGCGCACGCTCACGGAGGCATTGGGCGAGGAGTTAACCGAGCCGCATCAAACCGTCGGGTCCTATGGAGGAATCGGCGGCGGGAGCGTCGCTATGCGTCACGGGCACGGCGATAAGAAGGATGAAATGGACATCGATGCGGAGCGGTTCTTTCGCAGGGTTGATCGCGCGATTCTCGAATCACATTCGCAACCCTCTGGACTGCCGTTGATTCTTGCGGCTTTGCCCGAACATCAAGGTCACTTCCGCAAGCACAGCCAGAACACTTTTCTATTGGATGAAGGAATTACAGTGCATCCCGATGCGATGCCAATGAAGAAATTCCTCGAAAGCGCGTGGCACATTTTCCAACCGCAGTATCAATCGAGGCTGGCGAAGCTGGCCGACGATTTTGCAGTTGCCGAATCCAAAGGGCTTGGCCAGGAAGACGTAAAGCAGGTGGCAGAGGCCGCAGCGACCGGGAGAATCGCGACCCTCCTGCTCGAGGCGGATCGACAGATTCCGGGACGAATCGACGGTGCGACCGGAAAAGTGGAATTCAAAGATTTGAGCAGCTCCGAGGTGGATGATCTGCTGGACGATCTCGGCGAGTTGGTGCTCAAAACCGGAGGCCACGTGGTGGTACTCCCTGCCGACCGGATGCCGACGAAGACGGGAGTGGCGGCGACGTGTAGATTTTAACAAAAAACAAACAAAGTATTATGAAAATTCAGATCAACACGGACAACAACATTGAAGCCAGCGACGAATTTATTCAGGAGACGCAAGCCGTGGTGGAGAGCGCATTGGAGCGATTCGCCGATCGCATTACTCGCGTGGAAGTCCATCTCAGCGACGAGAACAGCAGCCACAAAGGCGGTACCGACAAACGTTGCGTCATGGAAGCGCGGTTGGAAGGAATGCAGCCCGTTGCCGTGACCGACCAAGCGGATCATATCGAGCAGGCCGTCAATGGCGCGGCGGATAAA
>JBDNGG010000568.1:0-2290 GCA_041689405.1 Terrimicrobiaceae bacterium
CACTGCGCCCCTCGATCCAGGGATGATAATGCAAGCCGACTTCGTGTCCGGCCTTTCCCAACTCCTGATAAATTCCCGCATGCACCGCCGTGTCGCTGGGGATGACGAGGAAAGTTCCCTTCGTGCCGGTTTCCGCCAGCATCTCGCCGAGCCCCCGGATAGCACGTTCACCCAGGGCCGGATTTTGCAAGGCGAACTGCGTGGATTCGCAGTCGATCTGAAGGTTGAAGAGGAGGTCTTTCATAATGGATTTTGATTAAGGAATGCGCTTTCCGCCAGACGCCGCAGGTGTTCCCGCGGCGTGCTACGGGGAAATTCCAGGCGAAGATTCGATTGCTCGCCGTGTAAAATTTTCGATGGGGCCAGTTCGCCAATACGTTCCTTCCACGCGACGCGGCCGGCTAAGCCGTAGCCTCCCAGCACGACGATGTCGGGGTTGTGGGTGTTGGCAATGACGGATAGGGCCCAGGCACAGCGATCCAGAAATTCCTCCGCCACGGTCACGGCGTAGGAATCTGCACGCGCGGCATGGAGACGCTCCAAGGTGTCGAAAAATGTCTTGGGTGATTGCCGCAGGGCACCTTCGATCTCTGTTCGTACCCCTGCCTTCACATCGTCCCTCACCCGCCGCTGCAAAGCCGGGCCAGCCAGAACGGTCTCCAGGCACCCCCGGTGACCGCAGCCGCAGACTGCTCCGCGCGGATCGACGATGATGTGTCCGATCTCGCCCCGCAACATTTCCATGCCCGGCCCGGACTCACCGTAGCAACTTCCATGAGCGCTGACCCCATCCCCGACATTCAGAACCACCAGCCGCTGAAATCCCTCCTCAGCACGCAGCGCCAGCTCGGCCTCGGCCGATCCGGGCGCTGAAAGAATCCAGGTCCGGCAACCCAGCCGATTTTCCAAGACAGCAAGATCAAGGTCGGCCGCCCACGGAATGACGGAACTCGACAGCCTCCCGCTGCCCTTAATTCGGGCGGCATTGAGAAAAATCGCGCATCCGGCGAGATCTTGTTTTCTGAGGCCGGTTTCAGAAAGAAGCTCCCGAACTTTTCCGTGAATCGTCTCCACCGCGCTTTCGGGATCCGGAATGAGCGGTGTTTCCCAGCGCTTCACCCGGTCCTGGTCCGCGTCAGGATAAATCACCCCGCCATGCCATTCGGTGCCCAGCCACTGGATGGCCAACATGGGCGAGGGCAACCGCAAGCGGTAATGCAGGGACGGGCGGCCTTTTTGTCCGCGATCGACCGCCGATTGTTCCACCATCTGATGATCCAGCAAACGCTTCACCACGTTGTGCACGGTCGCAGTAGACACCCCCAAACAGCGCGCTATTTGCACCTGACTGGTCGCACGTCGGCTTTGCATCAACCGCAAAACCGCTCGCTCACTCACCGCCAAGCTCGCCGCAAAAGACTTCATTATTCCCTTCATAGAATTAAATATTCGATTAATGTCAATACTTCTCTTGATTAAACTCAGTTTTGGGATTTAAACAGGGATTGCATGAAAGTTCACTCGCACCAACTGGCCAACCGGGTCTTTCCCTCCGACTACTTTGAGCGTGAGGTGGCCGACCGTTGGAACTACCAGGATTTTTTGGACCGCCCGGAATGGGGGCGCGATTGGATCAGTTTTGACGGTGTGGTTTATCACGAACAATCCAACCGGATTTTTTGCGGACTGACGCGTTTTGACGGAGATGTTTTCTATGCATGGGATCGGACGGCGGAGCACTTTGTGAGTCTCGGGTTTGATCTGGTGATGGATCGTTACGACGCCAAGTTTCATCGTTCGATGGAACTCACTCGCGATGGCAGCGCGCTCTATCTGGCAACGGCGCTGCTTCACGACGTGGATCATTACCACGAGGCGCCGGGCGGCGGGATTTACCGTCATGACACCGCGACGGGAAAAACCGGGAAGCTCGGAATTCCCATCCCCCACAACTATATCCAGTCCTGTGTTCTCGATGAGAAACGCGGCGTGATTTACAACATGCATTTCACCCCGGAATGGCTCAGTGCCTTCGATCTGTCCACTGGCAGAAGCCGCGAACTCGGACCGATCAGCGGGGGCATGCAGATGGCACAAGGCGAGAACCTCGTTTTGGACGATGACGGTTGCGTGTGGTGCGGTTGGAATGCCACCAAAGCCTGGCAGTCCAATTTGGGAACGGATATCGCACGGCTTTGCAAATACGATCCCAACGCGGGAAAGATTGTCTATTATCCCCACGGCCTCCCCAACGTGGACGGCTCCCATGGATTCACCCGTGTGGAGGGGC
>JBDNGG010000569.1:0-1461 GCA_041689405.1 Terrimicrobiaceae bacterium
AAACGGCTGGATCGCAAAACAACTCCATATGGGCGACCCAAGCCGTGTGTGCCGATACTGTTCGGCTGGAAGAGAGAATCGCGTGATCCAAAAGCTGGCAAATACACTTTAATGTCAATAGGCAAGGCCTGACCCCTTGCATGACCCCTTGCAGGGAGAGCATCTCACCTCGCAAGCTTGAGTTGGATCGGTTTTTTGTTAGCGGCAACCACCGAGCCGCGTCGATTTTCAATCGACGACCGCGATACAATCGATCTCGAATTTGAGTTTTCCGCGGAAACACTGCCCTATTGTCGTGCGTGCAGGATAAGGAGCGGAAAACATCGCTGCATAGAGGCGGTTGAACTCAGGCAGGTCCTCGATGTCATCCACATAACACCGCGTCTGCACGACTCTGCTGAGCGTGGTTCCGGCGGTTTCCAAGACGGCGATCAGATTCACCATTGAACGCTGAAATTCGCCCGCAAATGTGTCCCGGACGATACTCCCTTTCACGTCCACGGAGGCTTGGCCAGAGACGAAAAGAAGATTGCCGGCACTTACACAGGGGCTGAATGGCAAGTGAGAAATTGGCGTGTCTGGGGTTTTCGGATACGTGATTTTGGTCATAAAGCGTAAATGCTTGGTGGATTTTCCGGAAGAGCGTCGAAGGGAAACATGGGCCGACGAATTTTCCGGTAGGGCAGCGTGGTAAGATCGCTGGTGCAGGGACCTGGAGTACTGACGGAATAACTGCGAGCTGAGAGGCGGTCATAGGCCTGCCGGTGGGCAACCGCCGCCTTGATGTCGATCCACTGGAACTCCTCCGGGTTGACGCCCATGCAACGCCATTGTCCGAGATCCATCGGAGCGGTCGGATAAGTCGTGAGCAAAATAGTAATGCCCCTCGTCTCGACCAGCGTCGATGGACCCATCTCGATCCGCGTCCCACGCATGGAAACGATGTGGCTATGCTTGTCCTCCACATCGAACGTGCCGTTGCCGTGTCGGAGTATTCGTACATGAAGCGTGAGAGCCGGTCCGGACATGGAGGGATGCTTTCCGCCCATGGTGACTGCGACTTCTTCTCCCACCGGGTGGGATTGAAGCATGCGGACTGCTTCCGGCGCCGCAAGAATCACACCCGCACCCTGAATTTCATGATCAATAAATTTTTCCAATACCCACGTCGCATCGCCCGGAGATCCGCCGCCAATGTTATCGGCAGGCTCAACAATCAATGTGGGAAAATCAGAGCGGAGTTTTCCATCAGAGATCGCCGCGTCGAGGCTCCATTCCTCAGGAAATCCCTGCCCCGCGTGCGCCCTTGCATGGGCAGACAATTCGGTAGCCGCCAAATGAGCCGCCGCCCGCCCGCTCTCCGAGTGCTCTGCAACCAGCTGAAAAGTGAGTCCGGTAAACGCAGTGTCAGCCAAGGCAAAGCCGGGACACACGCTGATGCCAGGAAGCTGCGCGCATTCA
>JBDNGG010000570.1:0-20571 GCA_041689405.1 Terrimicrobiaceae bacterium
ATCGACGACGCAGTCCGCTGTCTAAAGAATAGAGCGGGATTTCGGGCGCTACGCCAATGAAGCTTGAGACAGTTACCTTTTCAGACGGGATCCTTGGCACCCGGCTTCAGGAGGCCGAAGATCGATGCGGTGTTTAGGGATTGTGACTTTTCCTCGATGAGGGTGCGGTTGTCCGTGTAGAGCTTTCCAGCTTGGTCCTTCAAACCCGCGAAGCCCGATTTGAGTTCGGGGGTTGAGAGTTTTCGATTACTCGCGTAATAGCGGTCTGCGATCATCCCGATTGCGTAGGTCGATGCGAATGACATGGCTGACCCGGCGGCTTGGTCTGCAACCCGGCCGGCCAGCTTGCCTCCCAGCTTTTTCATGGCACTGCGGGCAAGTTTGCGGGCAAATCCTTCGATGATCTGGGACGCCATGCCGAGGCCGAAAGTGGCGATGAATTCTTTGATGTGACCGGAGTCGAGTTCGAAGCCGTGGGATTTTCCGATCCGATAGACCATTTTCATTTGCATGGGCAGGATGGCCATGGTGGCAAGCGATTCGGGTAGGAGTTCCAGGGCACCATTAAGGATAGAGTAGTTGAGAATCTTTTTTTGGTTTTCCGGACCTTTCGGCAGAGTGGGCGTCTCCAGGTCTGAGGGACTTGGAACAGCCAGTGCGATTGCAGAAACTTCAGATTCGATGGCTAAAGATTTAGTCGTTTCGATTGAAAGTAATGCTTTGAGGTTATCAAGAAAGCTGCGTTCCTCGGCAGTAATCGCTCCATCTGCCTCGCAAACTCCGAGGGCCAATTCATAAGCGAGTGAGCGGTCGCCCGGCGATGTCAGTGCCGCGGTAACGTCAGATAAACGGCGTTTTCCAAGGAGAACCTGCTGAATGACCGGTGCGGCGGATTCGGCATCAAGCATGTCGGCAATGCGCTGCATCTCAGCCCGCTCAGAATCGGATTTCCCACCGTCGGAGAGTGCCGCAAATACACAGACGCTCAGAAGGGCATCTCGTTTAGAGTCATCAAGGGCTTCAATTAGCATGGGTGGAACCAGTATCGGATTCTTCGACGGGGTCAAGGGGGATAATGATCGGATGTCAAAGAAACTCGCAGAGTGGCAGTGACACCAATCTCTAGAGGATGCCCGTCAGTAACAAGCCGCCAACCACCGCGACGCCTGCTCCCGCTGTGCGGACGAAAGCAGGCGCTGCAATTCGCTCCGCTGCGATTCCGATGCCAACTCCGATCAGATGCAGGATTGCCGTGGCAACCAGAAATCCTAATCCGTACCCCAGTCCTGATTCGGTGAATGGCATTTCCGCTCCATGTGCCACGCCGTGGAATAAGGCAAACGCCCCGACGATCCCTGACGCTACATAGACTGGCAGCCGGGCTGCAATCGCAATGAGCACGCCCAGCACAAGCACCGATCCACCGATGCCTTGCTCGACAAAAGGAAACGCAACGCCGGACATTCCCATGGCTCCTCCAACCGCCATCAGTGCGATGAAACTTGCGGGAACCATCAAGACCGCGCGTCCGCCGAGCATTGCGGCCCAGACGCCGACAGCCACCATGGCAAGGATGTGATCGAGTCCGCCCACCGGATGCACAAACCCGTGCAGAAATCCATCCGAGTCACCGTGGCCGGCATGTGCAAAGATCAGAGATGTCGCGAGTTGAAAAATCATTATGGCAAAACGTTGGATGGTTCTTAAACTATCGGCGCCGGACGCGCAACCGGGTTTGTGCCGGGATCGGCAATAGGGCGTGATTGAAAGCGGGTGAGGTTGATGATGAACATCGAACGCTGAACCTTTCAACTCCGAATCACCCCATTCAAATTTCACTGTTCAATGTTAAATGTTCGATATTCCTGCCGCCTATCCAGCGATTTTTGGTGTTACCGCCCCCTCGTTCACCCACTTGTATTCACATGGCTGTTGCGCGGCGGGATAATCACGGGAAATCGGGTAGGACTGATCTCAGAATAAAGTCGGAGGATTGGTGACGGAGGTCGCTTTTAAATTGGTAGAGGTTCGCCGGGGAGGCGGTATCTGCTGGAGTGTCAATTTTTCGTAAGTCGGTGCAGGTTTCGGGGGAAATGCGGATATTTCATTTAGCGATGGACTCGAGCGGGCGTCCGGGTGCGCCAAAGGAGTGTGAGCAATTTGGGGAGACAGAAAGTCAAACCGCCACAGCAGTTACACTCGCAACCGAGGTGTGGAGGGCAGTGAGCGGGCAAAAGTGGAGCGCTTTGATGGATTAATGGATGAGCAGATGGGCAAAGAATCGGATTCGGTGACGGATCGAGGCGCCCAGGCCCCCGCCCGCCAGCGAGATCGAGAAAGGAAACATCCGACGGGCAATTAGAAAACTGTCAGAACGCGTGACTTTCCTCTTTGGTCTGTTTGGCCAGCAAATAGGGCTAAACTTCTAGAGCGGCACGGATCCAAACAATCTTTCGATTTGCTTCCAGTCAGAAGAATCAAAATCGGTAAGACGCGGGCAGGCAGTCGGCTCGTTGGCAGTATGAGCATTCATGGTAAAAAGCACGAAGCAGAGGAAGATGGGTTTATTGATTACAAAAGAGGACTGGGAACATGCATCCGTCCGGCTCAGTGCATTTCCACTTCCACGGTGCCGATGCCTGAGCGCAGGTAGTGAAAATGGACGTTTGGGTGATCGGCCAGCAGCGACATCGGCACGGCGGAATCGGCCAAGTGTTTGGAAATCATGAGGGCGCTGAGTCGCATGCCGAAGGGGTTATCATGGTGTCCGGGGTGCCAGATCGAGACTTTCTCGGCCTTCCATGTCTCCTTCGGGCCGACTGTGGCGGCTTCGGTGGGAACCATGGCCACATTGCCGCCGCCACTGGTGCGTGCGTTCTGCATAATGGTGACCGGGTGGAGCTTCACAAACCGTGTGCCGAGCTTCCGGTATTCGGCCGGGCTGGGTGGGGCGTCCTTGTATTTACCTTTGCGGGGTAGGGGATCATTAAAGGCCCAGTGCTTGATTTCCCCCTGTCCACCCTGCATCACGACACAGCGGATGCTGTCATAGCTTTTGCTGTAGGCGTCAAGATTACCGCTCGGGAAGTGCAAATTCTTTTCCGGGATACGCAGGCTTTTTTCGATGCGATCAAAACAAAGTTCCTTGTCTGCCTTGGCAAAGGAGAGCGGGTGGTTGGTTCCAACTGTTTTGTCATTTATCACCCACTCGTCCATACCCCAAAAATGGGCGTCATGTTTTTTGAGATCGAGGCCGAGGGCATTAACGATCCGCGCGACGACAGGTAGTTGCTCGGTCGGACCGATGGGACCACAAATTCCCGCCGGATTGTCGGGTGTGCTCTGACGCCATGCATCAATGTACTCGAGCGCCTCGGCCGCATAAAATTCCTGAATGGTGTCGTAGAAATGGACTTTGAATCCCGGTCGGGAGAGTCCCTTGAGTTTTTTCTCATTGAGGCGGGTGGCGTCGGTCAGGATTTCCGGATCGAGGGTGGTGTAGTCCCACCAGTCGGGGGCGAGTTTGCTGATTGGTCTTGGCATAGTATTTAGATGTTAAAGTGCGGAAATCGCGTCCATGGCGCGGGAGTGGGAGACTTCATTGGGCTGTTTCAGGTATCACGGTTCGGTGACCTTTTCCGATGTGGCCAAGGCACCAACCAGCGGATCGTGGTCCGCAGGACAAAACCCGAGGTGGCTGTGACGCAGGAAGCCCTCGGCGTGGTCAAAGCGTCCTGACAGTTTGCCCATTTCGCCGCAGAGCCGGAGCATCTCCTCGAGGTAGGCATCCATGCCCTGACTGGCATCCAACCACTTCTTCTGGCTATCATGGCAGGCAAGCAGAGCCCGTTTGGTTTCCAGCACGTCGCCAATGTCCACGTAGACATCGGGAATGACGGGACGCCCCAAACCATCCCGGAGCCCGTGGGGCAGAGCATGATAAATCCGGACTGAGCCCGAGACAGCCGGAGTGGAAGGCAGCGCCTGAAAATTTGGCATCCCTTTGGAAAACGCCGCCGTCACAATCAATCGGCAGACATTCTGATGGTCATCCATGTAATCCGTCGGACAATGGGTCAGAATCATTGCGGGGTTCACCTGCCGGACCACCGAAGCCACCTTGGCCAGAGAGGGAGCATCGTAAAAAACTCCGAGGTCATCGAAGAGCGGTTCATGCCATGTGGCGCCGGCCAACGCAGCGGAAGCAGCCGCTTCCCGGGCCCGGATCGCGGCGATTTCCTCCCGCGAATGTTCCATGCTTCCGCAATTGCCATTGGCTAGATTCCAAAAATGAATTTCCCACCCCGCATGCTTCAATTCAAGGAGCGTGCCGGCCAGCATGAACTCAATGTCATCGGGATGGGCCACCGCCGCCAGCACCACGCGGGCGCCTGTGTGCGCACCGTTGCTAACGGATGCTTCGGCTGGAGCCGTGGAGGATACGCTTGACATACTTTTTTGTGTAATTGATTCATTTGGTTATGACAAATTATTTGGCGGATTTCTGTTGAGGTTTTTGCAATATTCGCCACGCATGGGCACAAGTCACTCCTATCAAAAAGCCGCCGGCAAGCTACGCGCCAAGATTCTTGCGGGCATATTTCCGCCCGGCGGGCGTCTTCCCACTGAGCGCGAACTTTGTCATCAATTGGGAGTCTCCCGCATTACCGTAAGATTGGCATTGGATGTTCTCGGGAGTGAAAAACTGATCCTGCGTCGTCAAGGGAGCGGGACCTACGTGAGTGATCACCCGAGTCAAGTCCTCCCCCTGAGCGTGGACTACGCCGGGAGTGTGCGCGAGCATGCTCCCAATCTTACCCGACAATTGCTGGGCAAACGCTGGACAAAACCGTCCGCCGTGCCATGGGCTATCCCGTTTTTAGGACCGACCACCGGGCGTTTGTTGTCCGCTGAACGCATTGACCGGTCGCTTACAAAAATTCTGGCATGGGATCATGCTCTCATTCCCGAGGTTTTTGCGGACAAATTGACCCGCCGACAACTGGCCTCGCTGGACTTCGTGGAACGATGGAAGCAACGTCAGAATTTCAGGATCGCCGAAGTCAGACAGACCATTTCTGCTACGGCTGCGGATGAAATTGACCGTGCGCGCCTTTCCGTAGATGAGGGGTCGCCTATTTTGCAGGCTGTGGAGACTTACGTATCGACAACAAAAGAAGTGCTTGGGGTCTTTTTGAGCCATTACCTCCCTGGACGTATTGAACTCCATTCCAGATTCCAGTGGCCAGTGCATGAAGTGAAACGCCGGATGCCATAGCTGTTTGGAGTCCAGCTCTCGTTGGATCTCCTCCGGAACCAGAGGCATATTATTAGGGGCGTGCGTCAAAAAAGCACTGGCATCCCTTCGGTGAGGACGTGGACGCGATCTTGCACCGTCAGCTCTCTCGCCCGCTCCATGAGGCGAATTGGAGGTTCGGTCACTGGTTCGTAGCTTAGGAGAAACGTCCCGTAGTGCATGGGGATCATTTTTTGCGCAGGCAGTTCGGCGAGGAGGTCAGCTGGGCGTTGCCTTCCTGTCTGCCCGCAACCGCTTTCCTGCGGGAGGAAGACGCTCGGGCGGGCGAGGCACCCTTTTACGCCGACAGTGGCTTGAGTGCGGGTAAATATCTCAACGAACTCGATGAACGCGGGTGGCGCTGGAGCGTGACTTACAACAAGCGGACCAGCAAATTGGACAAGCTGGCGGAGGCCATGGGCGAGCAGGAATGGAGCAAAGCGGTGGAGACCATGGGGCTCGGCGGTCAGACCATCGTTGAGCAGCACGGGTGGTTGCGACACCTCCCCGGAGAGGAGTGCAAGCGGGTGCAGACCTTCGCGGTTGTGCGCTGGCTTGCGAAGGACGGAAGCGACCTATTCTGGCGCTATGGCCACATGGTAGGTGGAGGGCGCCAACAGAAAGACCTCGCCCACGAACCCGCCATGGCACGCATGGTCTTCGAACGTCACCATCTCAAGGGAGCCAAGGAACAGTGCTTCCATCAGTTGCTTGTGGATATGGCCTGCACCATCCGCAACGGTGTCCCGAAAACCCGATCCTAATGATTGGGGGGCATTTCGCGTTACGGCGGGTCTTGACTTGTCGGGTGGCAGATTCTGGTTTACGCTCTCAGCCGAATGATGTCTTCCGAGAATTACGATGACCGCTCGCCTCTCACATGGGTTGGTCGCTTTCCTGTCTATCTGACCACCTTCCTGGTCGCTGCGCATGTGGTGGCGATGATCATAGTTTCGCTGTTGCTCGCTCTCGGCCAGTCGGTGACGATGGATTCACTTTCGTATTCCAGCGAGGCGGTGGTGAGCCAATTCTCCGTGTGGCAGTTTGTCACGTATGTTTTCATTAATCGCCCATCGCTCTGGTTTGTCATTGAGATGTATCTACTGCTCACATTTGGCAGTGAGGTTGAGAAACGTATTGGCCACCGTGGTTTCGGATGGATGTATCTCGCCTTGGTGCTTGCCATCCCAATCGTCCTGACCGGGGCTGCCGCGTTTGGTGTCTCATCAGTTTACGCGGGAAGTGGTGCGGTGCATTTCGCGATATTCATCGCGTTCGTTGCGATCTATCCCACCGCGCAGATTTTCTTTGGTTTCCAGGCACGTTGGATCGGCCTCATCTTGCTGGCGATCAACTCGCTTCAGTTGCTTGCGTATCGCGACTGGGTGTCGCTTTCCATGCTTTGGCTTTCTTGCGCCTGTGCAGTTTTTATGCTCGTAAAATCGGGCGTTGCTTCGACAGGGATTTGGGAGGGTGTGTCGGATGTGATTCCGCGGCAGCCCAAGGAGGAAAAGCGTCCGATGAAATCTGCCGGAGCTAAATCGGTGGCGGCAGCGGATCCTTATGAATCGATTGATCCGCTTCTTGATAAAATCTCGAAGCACGGGATTCACAGCCTCACAAAGGCCGAGCGCCAGCGCTTGGAGAAAGCGCGCACGTTATTGCTGGAGCGGGAGCGGCGCCGATGATTGAGCCCGAGCAGGAGCCTGGGCCGGAGCCGTTTTCAGTTCCGCACACATCGCTACCATTGCCATCGCTCAAAGACCCGTCGTATGTCAATGCGATGATCCATTTCTATCGCGGGGAATTGGGGCGGATCATGGTGTGGCGTCAGCGGCTGGACCAGACGACCCAGTGGGCCATCGCCAGCACGACGACTATCGTCACCGTTGCATTTTCATTCCGTGACCTGCCTCACATCATCTTCTTTTTTAATCTCGCGATTGTCGCCATGATGTTATGGATCGAGGCGCGGAGGTATCGGTTTTATGATGCATTTCGAGGACGGGTGCGGATGTTGGAATCCCATTTCCTGGTCCCGATGATTTCGCAGAGCGACAAGCTGCTGGACGGCGAATGGCGACGGCTGGTTTGCGAAGATCTCATTATGCCGACGTTTAAGATTTCCGCGTTGGAGTCGGTGGCCCGGCGGTTGCGGAGAAACTATGTGTTTATTTTTGCCATCATCATGCTCGCGTGGAGTTTGAAAATCGTTATGCACGCGGACCCGGTGATCGATTCGGCCAGTACGTTGTATTCTGCATTTGCTGTGGCGGCACTCCCTGCTTGGCTGAATATCTTCATCTTCATTGGGACGATATTGTTTGTCGGATGGATGATCGTATTTATTTCCAGTCGATCCTCTGGTGAGATTTCAGAGTTTGGTGGAAATGGTTCGCTTTGGCGCATATGAGTCTGGACCGGCTGCATGAGATTGTCAGTCGGCTGAGGGCTCCGGGTGGTTGCCCATGGGATCGCGAGCAAACCCATGCGAGCCTGCGGGCTGCCTTGATCGAAGAATGTTACGAGGTTGTCGATGCCATTAATCGCAGCGACGACAGTAACCTCCGGGAGGAGCTGGGAGACTTGTTGCTGCATGTGGTTTTTCATTCGCAGTTGGCCGAGGAACGTGGAGTGTTTGCGTTCGACGAGGTTGCTGCGGATATTTGCGAAAAATTAGTCCGGCGTCATCCGCATGTCTTTGGCGACGGTACTGCTGCTGACACCGATGAGGTGCTACAACGGTGGGAGCAGATTAAACGCCAGGAAAAAGGAGATGGGGCATCGATCGTCGATGAGCGTGACTCTGCGCAGCCTGCGTTAATGCGGGCTCAGAATGTTCAAAAAAAGGCTGCGCGGGTGGGCTTCGACTGGAAGCAGGCGGATGAAGTCTTTTCGAAACTGGAGGAGGAAATCGCTGAGCTTCGCGCAGCCATCGCTGAAGGGCACAAAGAGGCGGTCGAAGACGAAATGGGCGATTTGCTATTCACCGTGGTGAACCTTTCCCGAAAACTAAAGGTCGACGCGGAGATGGCACTATCAGGATCTACAACAAAATTCATCCGTCGCTTTCAATGTGTTGAGGCGAGCCTCGCTGCTGATGGTCGAGCAGTCGAAAATACTTCCCTCGTTGAACTTGAGGTCCGATGGAACCAAGCAAAAAGTCAGCTTCATCGATGACCGCCGAGGTGCTCCATCCTTGGGTAGTCCTGAATGTGGATGGCCGTGATCCAGCGCAGGATTTTTCAGGCGCGAACACTGCACCCGACCCGGAGGTGCATGCGCCTGTGAACTACCACGCCTATGCCGCGTGCACGGCTGGTTCGTTTCATAAAGCAGCATCAGCGGTGCCCGACTCGGCAGAGCGTGTCCTTGTGCTGCTACGGCAGCGAAACCTCGTCGCTGCCCGGGCTGCGGTGCGCCAACTCCGCGAACGGGGATGCTCTGTTTGGGTGTCGCTCAAGGAATCGGGCGGATTGCAGGTAAGCGAGTTGATCTCTGAGCCGCGCCGATGGAAGGAGTTTTGCGATGTGTGCCGGAGTGCAAATGGTTGCCTGTCCAGTACTCCGGACTTGGTCGTGCTTTACCGATCCACGGGGGCGCAGAACGTCGTATTTATTCCAACGCCGTATCCGGTTGATCTGCCGGAGTGGAACTTTGCCTGCTCGATGGCATTGCGAAATGGCATATTTGTTGGCACGCGCGAGTTCGATGTTCTCAGCCGACGCCATACCATCGCCGTCACCGCAGCCGTATCGGTGGGCATCCAGAAGGCTTGCCGGGTAGTGGTTTTTAATCCGGACGGCAAGCGGGGTGAAAAGATGCTTGAGGCGATTCGAGAATCAACTGGCATTGGCACTAGACTGGAGGTGATACACGGCCGTCTCGCGTATCCCGATTATTTGCGCGTTATGGCGATGTCCCGTGTGGTGTGGCAGTTGGACCGCAGCCGTGTGCCAGGGCAGGTTGCCGGCGATGCGTTGTTGTGTGGGGTTCCCTGCATTGGCGGGGATGGTGCGATCGACCGAATTGGCCATCCGGGCACGCACGGCGATGGTAAATCCGACGGGGAGCTTCTTGAAAAATTGGAGGTGTTGATGTCTGATGATGTCGTGTACCAGTCCGCGGTCGAAGCGTCCAAAGCTGCCGCTCATTCTTTGCTTAGTTTCGGCAAAGTAGCGCGTCAGCTTGAAGAGCTTTCCTGAGCCTGCTTCCGAGAGGTAAACAAATCGTTGTCGGCAGATGCTGAGGCAGGAGATTCGAGTCCTAGCTTACGGTAGGCATTTTGCATCGCGATACGGCCTTGCGGACTACGTTTTAAATATCCCTGCATGATCAAATACGGTTCGTGGACTTCCTCCAAGGTGCCAGGCTCTTCTCCGACGGCGACAGCGAGCGCATTGACTCCCACCGGGCCACCGTCAAACTTCATGATGATTGCTTCAATGATCCGTTTGTCCATTTCGTCAAAGCCATCGGCGTCGACATCGAGCATTTGTAGAGCGTCCGCGGCGACCGGTTGAGTGACGATATTGTCTGCACGCACCTGCGCGTAGTCACGAACCCAGCGCAGGTAGTTATTGGCAATCCGAGGGGTTCCGCGGGAACGACGAGCAATTTCGAGCGCACCATCGGCTTCGATTTGAATTCCGATGAGCCCGGCACTCCGAACGATGATCGTCTGTAAATCCTCTGCACTGTAGTAGTCTAATCGGCAGTTCATCCCGAACCGGGAGCGCAGCGGAGAGCTGATCATACCTGACCGGGTAGTCGCACCGATGAGCGTGAACTTCGCGAGGTGCAACTGGATGCTCCGGGCGCTGGGACCCTGATCGATCATGATATCCACCTTAAAATCCTCCATGGCCGGATAGAGATATTCCTCGATGGCGGGTTGGAGCCGGTGGATCTCGTCAATGAATAGGATGTCCCCGCGTTGCAGGTTCGTTAAGAGACCAGCGAGGTCACCTGCCTTTTCGACCATGGGGCCACTGGTAGTTTTTACTTCCGCTCCCACCGCATTACCTACGATGTAGGCGAGAGTGGTTTTGCCAAGTCCAGGCGGGCCGCTGAACAGGATATGTTGGAGGACATCGCCCCGCTGGCGCGCGGCTTCTACCATAAGTTTCAGTCGCTCCAGAGTGCCGCGCTGGCCCGCAAATTCTTCAAACAGGGGCGGTCGGAGTGAAACATCAAACGGTGAGTCTGGAGCGTCTCCGGAGGGTTTAAGTTCCAGGTTCATACGGCAGGCGCAGACTCCAAAATTGCAACTTCAAATTCCTCCAGACAGGCGCGTATCCCACGCGTGTCACGAAGCAGTGACGTCCCAACCAGTCCTGCTTGGAAGTGTTTACGCACGGCAGCGATCCGCGAGGGATCCAGCCCGCTTTCTGCCACCCGGATGGCCTGCGTCGGAAGACGCTCCGCAAGTTCAAAGGCACCAAAATCGAGGCTGAAATCGGTGGTTGATTGTCCGCCTGTATCGACAAATCCGGAGTCGGATTTGAACTTTCGGCTATTGATCCCGACCATGGTAGCATTCTCCGGGAGCATCTGGATTTCTTCCTGGGTGTGGACTTCAAACAGGACAGACATTCCAAGTTCCAGCGCCAAATTGTGGAATCCTGCCAGACGCGCGGAATCCAGAACATTTGCCATGAGCAAGATCGCGTCGGCACCGAAGGCTCGTGCTTCGCGCACTTGGTATTCGTCGATCATGAAATCTTTGCGCAGGACGGGCTTGGTCACTTCCGCGCGGATGGCGGCCATGCGATCAATGGTCATTCCAAAGTGGAAGGCATTTGTCAGCACTGACAGGGCCACCACAACGGGCGATTCCTCATAAGCTGAGGCGGCATCCCGGACATTTGCTTCCCGCATTGGTCCGACGCTGGGCGATTTTTCTTTGATCTCTGCGATGAGAGAAAAGCTTAGTGATTTCAACGCCCCGGCGAAATCACGCGGAGGTGGCGCGTCAGCCAGCCGTGCCCGGATGTCTGCAATCGGGCGGTTGGCCTTGGTGGACGACAGTTCGTCGGTGACGTCCGAGAGTATGCGGTCAAGAAAAGTGCTCATAGCTTCAAAGAGAGTATGGCACAGGATTGCAAAACGAGGAAACCCAATCCCCATAAGCTTTCGATGCGGCAGAGACCTCAACAAAGAGGAAATCCGGCACATCGTAGGGATGAATCACCTGCAACTTTATCTCTAATACCGCCAGATTCGCAGCGGTTGTTTTTAGAAAAACAATGACCTCTTCCGAATCGTGCAGTTGTTCGTTCCAGGAAAAAAATCGACCGGCATCCCGGTTGTATCGTATCGCAGGCAATCAGTCGGTCCCGCAACAATGCGCGGATGACTTCGCCTGCCATGGGCTCATCGGAGAAGGTCGTAATGACGAGTTGAATCTCGCAGTCAAGCGGCGTGGAGCATCATAGTTGCTGCCTGGCGGCAGATCCATCCCCCACCAACCACGCGGGGCCCTCGTAAAATACGGCAGCTTGGCCTGGCGTGACTGCGCGCTGCGGCTCGTGCAGCCGGACCAGATGCCGGTTCGCCTCGACACGCGAAACCGTGGGCTCGGCGCCGGGATGGGCGTGGCGGATTTTTATGGTGACATCGATGGGTTCGAACGGTTCGTCGATCAACCAGTTTAAGTTATCCACCACAAATTCCTCACTGGTGAGTTCCTCATGGGTGCCTACGAAGACGCACGACAGCTCTGGGTCGATAACGACCACATACATTGGACGTGGCGAGCCACCGGGCAACCCTTTGTGCTGTCCGATCGTGAACATTTTGATTCCCTCGTGCTCAGCGATGAAGTTCCCGCTCCTGTCGTAAATCCCGCCCTTCTGAAACTCTTCGTCCCCGAGGTGCGAGCGATGGAACGCCTTCTAGTCATTTCTAGGCACAAAACAAATCTCCTGACTGTCCACTTTATCCGTAATTTTCATGCCCATCTTCCGGGCGATGGCGCGGATTTCATCCTTGGTCATTCCGCCGAGCGGGGTGACTGCGCGACGTAGTTGGTGCTGCCGCAGACTGAAGAGAAAATACGACTGATCTTTGCGTGGATCGTATCCGCGTCGGAGGATCGCGTTGTCGCCGTGGTGCTCAAAAATGGCGTGGTGCCCGGTTGCGATGTATTCGGCTCCCAACGCGCGCATCCGCGATTGCGGATGGATCGCAGTATTTGTCTTCCGCGCGGGAAATGCAATCCTGTGGCCACACCTGCATGGTGACGCCAATCACATCGCATCCTGCTTCTTTCAGCAGGTGCGCAGTCACACTGGAGTCCACACCTCCACTCATGCCCACTAATACCCGTCGTCCATTGCCATTCATACGACGGAAAACTTGCAGGGTCGGTGGCGATTCGTCAAACCCCGGAACGCAGACTGCTCAGATGAATGAAAAGTATCCTGCGGTCGAAAACGGGTTAAAGCTTGAGCCGTTTCCCATTTAATGAAAAAGATAATCATGAGCGAAAGAAAAACGATCGTTGCCGTATTTGATACTAAGCCCTATGACCGCGAGTTCCTTTCGCTTGCCGTTGGGGCGGACCAATTTCACTGGAAGTTCCTTGAATTCCGGCTGACGGACGAGACTGCCGTTGCAGCACATGGAGCCGATGTGGCCTGCGTCTTCGTCAATGATGTCGCCGATTTAAATGCTTTGGAATGTCTCGCCTCCAGTGGTGTGCGCCATCTCGCACTCCGATGCGCTGGATTCAACAACGTGGACCTTGCGGCGGCCCGGAAACTTGGAATCACCGTCACCCGCGTTCCCAGCTATTCACCCCATGCGGTTGCCGAGCACACTGTCGCACTTTTACTTTCGCTGAATCGGAAAATCCACCGGGCATACAGCAGGGTTCGTGAATTAAATTTCTCATTGGGCGGCCTGGTTGGCTTTGATCTTTTTGGCAAAACTGCCGGGATTGTGGGTACGGGTAAAACGGGCCGACTCGTTGCAGAGATTCTCCGCGGATTTAAAATGCGTGTTCTCGCTGCTGACATTTCTCCCGATCACGCATGGGCCACAGCCAATGGGATCGAATACGTGGACCTTGAAACTCTGGATCGAGAAAGCGATATTATCTCACTCCACGCTCCACTGACTCAGGAAACCAATTATCTCGTAAACCGACATACTTTGGCTCTGATGAAACGCGGGGTCATTATTGTCAACGTTAGCCGTGGGCGTCTCATTCACACCGCGGCGCTCATCGAAGCTCTCAAAAATGGCCATGTCGGCGGGGTGGCTTTGGATGTCTACGAAGAAGAGGAGGGTGTGTTTTTTGAAGATCTTTCCGGAGAAGTGCTGCAAGACGATGAACTCGCGCGTTTATTGACCTTCCCGAACGTCCTCATCACCGCGCACCAGGCATTTTTGACGCGCGAGGCGTTGGAGGAAATCGCCCGAGTTACGACGGAAAATATTCAGCTCTTGTCCGCCGGTCTTCCGCCGCTGGAAGGCACGTCTTTTTAATCTTCTGGATGCAGGTTAAAATGACCACGTAGGGAAATGATCGATCTTGCCGTTGCCGCTTTTCCGATCGCGTTACTTGTCTGGCTGATGACCAAGGCACGCCCGATGCCATCCACATTCGCATTTGCACTGGCCGCGGCGCTCACCTACGCCGCACGCGCGTTTTATTTCCAGTCCCCGATTAATTTACTCAATGCATCAATCCTTACGGGTCTGCTGAATGCGTTAACCCCCATCTCCATTGTGTTTGGGGCGATTTTGTTTTTTGTCGCAATGGAGCGTTCGGGTGCGATGGGCCGCTTACAGGAATGGTTGCGCGATATTTCGCCAAATCCGGTCGCGCAGTTGATGATCGTCGGATGGTCTTTCCAGTTTCTCATCGAAGGCGCGAGTGGGTTCGGAACTCCTGCCGCATTGGCGGCTCCGGTGTTGGTTGGTCTTGGATTCCCGCCGCTTCGTGTCGCAATTTTATGCCTCGCCATGAACTCGGTGCCGGTTTCGTTTGGCGCCGTCGGAACTCCCACATGGTTTGGTTTTGGCGGGCTGCCATTGACCGATAGCGATCTCCTGGCCCTCGGAATGAAAACCGCGATCCTGCAATGGGCGGCGGGGATGGTGGTGCCGATTATTGCTCTGCGGTTCGTGGTTGGCTGGCGGGATATCCGTGAAAATATCGGGTTCATCTACTTGTCGATTCTATTTAACACGGTTCCAATGGTGGCTATAGCGACATTTAATGACGAATTTCCCTCGGTGATTGGTGGAGCGATCGGACTCGTGGCAACTATCCTGCTCGCACGATTCCAGATCGGGCTCAAGCGCACCCCGTCGCCACAGCCGCATTCGCCGCTTGTCACACGCTCCGTGATGCTTGCACTCAGCCCATTGATTGCGACCATCGTCATTCTCCTCGTCACGCGAATCCCGATCCTCGGGCTTCGCCAGTGGCTGACTGCTGCGGAGCCGAACATTGCGTTTCCGCTTGGAGCAATTGGTGAGTTTTCAGCGAGTGCAACGCTGGTGCTTCAGCTCCGAAATGTGCTCGGCGAAGGGTTGAATTGGTCTCACGCGGTATTGTATGTGCCATCAATCATTCCTTTTGTCCTGACCGCTGGAGCTGCTCTCACGATCTTTCATAACGGCCGAGAGGCAGGAGGTGTTTTAAACGAAACCGGAAAGAAAATTGTGCGCCCGGTGGTCGCGTTGTTTGGCGCGCTGGTATTCGTTCAGTTACTAATGGCTGGAGGAGAATCGGCATCCACAATGATTCTCGGCCGTGCATTTGCTGATATGTCTGGTGAGTATTGGAAATACCTTGCGCCGCTGCTCGGGGCACTGGGAAGTTTTTTTGCCGGTTCCGCCACGATATCCAACCTGACGTTCGGAGGCATCCAACTTGCCATTGCAAATGAAACGGGATTGGAACCATCAACCGTTTTGGCGCTCCAATCTGGTGGTGCAGCCATGGGAAACATGATCTGCATCCATAACATCATAGCGGTATGTGCGGTGCTTGGCTTGGCGAATCGGGAAGGCTGGATTCTCAAACGAACGATCATACCGATGATTGCATACTGGATCGTTTTTGCCCTGGTCGCCGCCGTTTTTCTGCAGTAGCCCCGCTAGCGTCCGGAACTGAAAAAAATTGTCCTCCTCTGCCGAAAAACCGGCATAATCGCTGCTGAACAAATGTAGTTTAACGTCGAGTGCCCGGTCAGCTTCCCTGCATTCGCCTTCGCAAGGGCTAGGATCCATCGACGATGAGGCATATTTCTCCTGGAGTGGGAAGATCCAATGTCCTGCACTCCGGGTCTTGGAGATCGCTTTCGAATGCCATTTTCGCGTATGTATTAATATGAAATGCCGCCCCGGGTTGGACTTCTGTTTTCCGTCTGATGTTGGCAACCCCAATAATCGACGCCGTAGTTCCCCTCGACGGATTTGCAATACACGGTATGTTTCCGGATAATATGGAAGTTACGAAAGTGAAGTATGCATTGTGGGCGGCCGATTGGGAGAGGTGTCTCTCCTTTTACCGCGAGCTATTTGACGGCGAGGTGACCATGGCATCGGAGGTTTGGAGCGAGGTAATAATCGCCGGAGCCACCATCGGGATCCATGGCGGCGGCGAAGGTGCGCGCACATGGACGGGGCTTACCTTCCAAGTGAATGACCTGCGGGAGGGGATCGCGAGGTTGGTGGCTTGCGGCGGTGCACTCACGCGCGAACCAACCGACACCGAGGAGGATCCGCTACATCTTGCGATGTGCGTGGATCCGGACGGAAACGAGTTCATGATGACGCAGAAGCGCCACTAGGTCAGCTGCGAGAGAGGTATTCTGTCCTGCTGGTGATGGGAAAACCGCCTGCGTGGAGATTCCGTCGGTTAGAATTCGACCTTCAACCCTGCATACCAGTTGCGCGGCATGGCTGGATCGATTCCATCCGGGCGGATTCGGGCGTAATAATCCGCATCGAAGATGTTATTTATGCCACCGATGATTGATACGTTGTCACGGTAAACTTTGGCCTCAATCGTCAAATCCCAGACATCATAAGCTGGAATAAAACGGGATTCGGTATTGGTGTCATCGGCATAGCTTGATCCGTTAAAGTTCCCTAGGAATGCGACCTTGAGCAGGTCGCGCCAGTTATAGATCAACCCTACGCGATACACGTAATCCGGGGTGTATTGCGGGGTATTTCCTTCGTTGGGTCCGCCGATGAATTCTCCCTTCATCAGGGTGAGGGCGTTAAAAACACTCAAGGATCCATAGGTATCCACCCAGCTCCGATGAGTATTCACCATATCCACTTCGGACTTGAAGGATTTTCCATCAGTCGCAGGAGCAGAGGCGCTCGCCGGTTGATTGAAGATCGCATCTGCCAGGCCGACAAGGTCCAGGTTCAGGGAAAAATCCCATCCATAGGTGAACGCGCGACCTGCATTTTCGATGATTGTTAGGTTTCCATTGTCTGCGGTTCGAGTGCCGATCTGGTCGGAGCTGTCAATGGCCCATAAACTGGTGTCCCAGTTCACCCAAGCGGTAGGATCTCCGCGAAATCCGACTTCGTAATTCCAGACAAAACTTTCTTGAAGGTTCCCGTCCACCACGACATTAGGTCCGGTTGGCACGGCCTGGGTAAAGATAGGCGGGCGGTATGCCTGCGAGACATTGGCGTAGGCAGCCACCTGTGGCGTGAACTTGTATTCCAATCCGAGTCCAAAGAGCGGAACAAAGTTAAAAAGCGTTTCGTCCGACAATGGCAGGCCGGCGTCGGTGCGGGCGACATTTTTGCTTTCAATCACACTCTGCCAGATGCTTTCCAGACGCACGCCCGGGGTGATGGATAGGTTTCCAATCTGGAATTTGTTTTCAGCAAAAATCGAGTAGTACCACGTGTATCGATTGTTTTGGTTTAGCACACGCCCCTGCATTGCCGTCGGGCTGTCACCACGTCCATCCGTGCGTGGGGAGTAAGTGTTATACAGCATCATGCCTCCCGTGACCGTGTGCGTCTGGTCGAGCCAGTCCCAGTCGTGACGGATGCGGGGCTCAATGCCAAACGTGTAAAACTGCTGCGTCTCGATCGAGTTGGTCTGTGCCGCAGCGCCGGTCGGCAGTGTGCCAAATCCGCCACCTCGCTGACGTCGGCTGTAACGCAGGTAGTAATCCCACCATGCACGAAAGGTGAAGAGCGTGCGATCCGAAATATCCCATTCGTGGATCAATGCTATGGAATACCGGCTGACACGCATGCGATCAAAGAACCGGGATGTGGCATTCCGGTCTTTATCGTAATTCACCGTGTTGGGTCCGTCCGCCAACGTGAGCCCGCCGGGCTCGCCATGCACTTCGTCATAGGCCGTGAGGTTCAAATACCAGCGCCGATCCGAGGTCGCATCGAGCGCAAAAGTCCCGCTCCATGCATTGAGGAAAAAGTCACTGTTTGCCTCCCGGAAGCCATCGGTCTGGCGGTGGTCATACCATCCATAATACCCGAGGCGGCCAGTAGTGCCTCCAAAGGACGTGAAATTAGAAAAATAATTGAAGCTACCGACCAGGTTCATCGTCTCCATTTCGAAGGGCGTATCCGTCGGTGGCTTTTTCATCACAAAATTGATCGCGCCCGCAGGCTGTGGGCCATACATCAACGCAGCACCACCCCGGATAAACTCCACGCGCTCGACCGCATCCAACGGCGGGGTGTAGTAGGCTTCAGGATAGCCGATCATGTCGGCGTGAATCGGGATGCCATCCTCCAGCACTTGGAAATACTGCATGCGATGCGGCTCAAATCCACGATACCCGATGCTCAACAGCGGCGTGGACTCCTCGGATAAAACCAATCCCGGTGTGGTGGCAATGACCTGACGGTAATTATCGTTGCTGATCTCCGGAAGATCCCGCAAATCGATGCTCGATGTCTTTTTGCCAGCATTGATGCGTGTGCCCTCCACATCCGGCAAAAAGGGGCCCTCGACCTGTCGGTCGTAATCCGCCTCGACCGTCACCGTGGACATGCGCTCCACCGAAGTAACCTCCGGGTCCTGCGCAACGGCGGCGCTCAAAACCCCTGCGATTAAACCGGAAAATACCAACCGCCTGAAAGAATATGAACTTGAAATAGAATGCTTTTTCATGGAAGAGCGCAGTTTTAATGAGATTGATTCTCATTGCGCAAGTAGAAAATGCGACTCAATCTCAAATATGATTGTTTTTCTCTGAAACATTTGAGAAATTTTTTTTCACAGCAACTTAGACTATGAATTTACTAGATTTTTTTGATCGTGGCGGGCCGGTGATGTGGGTGCTGCTGGCCTTTTCTGTGGTGAGCGTCGCGATCATTGCGGAGCGTTCGTTGGTGTATTTGCGGTATGGACTGAGACCGGATGCATGGATGGAGCAAGTGTTGGCCGAGTTGCGAGCGGGGCGAATCGATGAGGCAAAAGCAATGGCCGAGCGGTATCGCCACCCGGTGGCGGAGGTTGTGCGAGCGTATTTGGCGAGGCTTTCGGCACCGGCCGCGATCCGAAAAGAGGCCATCGCGCGAACAGGCAGCATCACGCTGGAACGGGTGGAGGCCCGGCTTCGCATCTTGGCGGCGATCGCGCACCTGGCACCCTTGCTTGGGCTGTTGGGCACGGTACTTGGCATGGTCGTCGCATTTTCCGAAATCCAAGCCCTAGAAGGCACGGTTAAGCCCGCAGATCTTGCGGGAGGAATATGGGAGGCGCTTTTGACGACAGTTTTTGGATTGATCGTCGCGATTCCGGCAATGGCTGCATTTCACGCCTTTGAGAGCCATGCGGACAAAATTGCCCGACGTATGGAAATGGTATCGGGTTCGCTGGATGAAGTGCTTGGGGTGGTTCCCGGATGTGCGCTGGCGACGTTGGATCGGGCGGCTGCACCGACGGATGACTGGAACACCGTGACCTGACTTCACCACATATGTTTCGCCGTCCCAAGCGTCCTTCGCATAGCATAGACATGGCACCGCTCATAGACGTGGTGTTTTTGTTGCTCGTCTTTTTCATGCTCACATCGAGCTTCACGCCGCCCGCGTTATCGCTGGTATTACCGAAGTCCGCCGTGACCAACGAGCCTCCTCGGCCCGCCCCTGTTATCAGCATTGATGCCACCGGAAGAATCGCCTTGGACGGTGAAGCACTGAGCGTTGAGCAATTTGAGGCGGCGTTGAAAGCTCGTCTTTCGGAAACCGGAGAGAAGAGCGTGAATTTCCGCGGAGACCGGGGCGTCGATTACGGCGTGATCCTGGACATAATGAATCGGGCTAGGGCATCCGGTGCCTCGCAGATCAATTTGGTTTACGAATCGGGGTCAACGACTCAATGAAATCAGCCCGCCGGATTGTGCGACGGATCTGGCTTCCGGTCGCGCTGCTGGTTCTGTCGCTGATTGCCCACACGCTCGTGCTGCAATTCGGAGGCGTCCTAAGCACGACACCCGAAGCCCTGTCAGATGCAAAAACCATCGAGGTGGTAATGATCGAAGAAGTGAAAATCGTGCCCGTGCCTCCACCGACACCTGAGCCCACACCAGAACCTACTCCTCTGCCTGTTGAGGAAATATTAACCCACGAAAAACCCGAGGCGGACCCTATCCCCATGCCCACTCCGACCCCGCAGGTGACCCCCAAGCCAACCCCCAAGCCGGAAGCTCCCAAACAAACCCCTGCAACAAAGACGCAACCGGCAGCTGTGCCGCGTGGGAAAATGGTCGAGGCTCGGCCGGACTATGCAAGCAATCCCCCACCGCGTTACCCGGATATTGCGCGTCGAAAGGGTTGGGAGGATGAGGTCATCATTCGCGCCCAGGTGAATGCCGCCGGGCGGGTGACATCCGCATCTGTGATTCGCAAATCACGCTATGCAGTTCTCGATCAAGCCGCAGTGGCTGCCGTGCGAAAATGGAAGTTCAAGCCACGCACCGTGGGCGGACAGAGCGTTGATGCCACTGTGGAGGTCCCGGTGAACTTTACCCTTCGTCGCTAGGCTGCTGACGACTGCCGCCCGGATGGTCGCGTTTTAGAAGTGCAATTCCGCCCGCGAAGCGATAGTAATCATGTAGCGGCAGTGTTCAAATAGGCGTTCCCGTTATTTCCCCCTCAATCAAACACGTGCAATCCAGCCCCCTGTGAACGACTCAAACTCCCCCTCCCTTGCTCCCGTTTTCCTCCTCTCGTGCGTCGCCGCCTTGGGGGGATTTTTATTCGGCTTTGACAGCGGCGTGATCAACGGCGCCGTCGACGCCTTG